>JAUUNK010000035.1 GCA_030844565.1 Bacteroides ovatus | reverse complement strand
TAGACCATTAAAAGATGGGTTGTCAGGTATTAATAGTTGAGTTCTCAGGTGTTAATACCTATCACGCTGGATGTTAATAGCTGACAACTCAAGTGTTAACATCTGACAAACCGTTTAATAATAGCCTGCAGGCAGGGTATTATAATATGTAGCAAATCACTTTAACAGGCTATAAAAGTGGTCCGCGGAATGTATGGAAAGGGCATAGTATCCGGGGAACGGAAGGGAGTTAAGATAGTATCGACTTATGATATGTTTTTAAGGGAGATATTTCATCTTCGGGATTATTTAATCTGCTTTAAATAGTCCGAAGGCGCCAACCCGAACTCCTCTTTAAAACACTGCCGGAAATAAGCGATGCTGTTCATCCCCACCTTATAGGCTATCTCGGAGATGTTATACTTACCTTCGAGCAACAGCTTCTCGGCATTCTGCATCTTTACTTTCCGGATATATTCGTTGGTAGACAGTCCTGTCAGCGCTTTCATCTTGCGATAGAGCGTGGAGTTGCTCATACACATCTGGCCGGAGAGGTAAGTGATGTCAATCTTATCCGAAGAAAGATTCTCCTCGACAAGTTGTGTTATCTTCGCGATGAACTCATTGTCGAGCTTGCTCAATGCCTGGGCTATCGTGGCTCGTTTCTCTTCCAAACCCTGCATAGGCGCGGAAGATGGTTTGAATTGCGCCCTTAGCTTCTTTCTTAAATCAAGCAGGTTGTTGATGCGGCTGCGCAGGAGGCTGGCGCTGAACGGCTTGGTCAGGTAAGAATCCGCTCCCACTTCGTAGCCTTCTTCTTTGTCATGCAAAGAGTCTTTGGCGGTGAGCAGGATAATAGGGATGTGGCTGGTGCGCACGTCTTCTTTGAGTTGGCGGCAGAGTGTGGTGCCGTCCATCACAGGCATCATGATGTCGCTTACAATAATATCCGGGATGCTGGCCAGCGCTTTCTCCACTCCTTCTTTGCCGTTGTTGGCGGTGAGCACTTCGAATGAGTCCGAGAAGGATTCGGAGATGTAGTTTCTTATTTCTTCGTTATCCTCCACTACGAGCAGGAGCGGGGCACTGCTGGCGGCAGGGGAGACGGGAGAAGAAGGCGTTTCGGTTTCCTCCTCTTGGGGCGCGGGCGCGGTGGAGTCGGCATGCAGGGCGTTGGGATAGATGTTGTCCGTCAGCAGGGAGAAGTAGAAAGAACTTCCCTCGGCGGGGGCGCTCTCTACGCGGATTTCTCCTTCGTGAAGCTCTACGAGATTCTTCACAAGAGCCAATCCGATGCCTGTTCCGGAGGCTTGGTGCTTCCCGCTTTCCTGGTAGTAGCGGTCGAAGATATGAGGCAGGGCTGTAGAAGAAATGCCGTATCCGGTGTCGCTCACTCTAATCTCGGTGTATGCCACTCCGTTGCGTTCCGTCTGGTAGAGGCTGAGGGTGATTCTTCCGCGCTCGGTATATTTGATAGCGTTGGAAATCAGGTTGTCGAGGATGATGGTCACTATCTCTTTGTCGAAGAAGAGAAGGATTTCTTCTTTCTCGACGTTGATTTGGAAGTCTATCTCGGGCTTCCGGTTCAGTTCCTTGTATTTGAGTCCTGTCTCGTGGATGAGCGGGGCGATGTTGCCTTTACTCACGGTGAGTTTCTTGTTCTGCGTCTCTGTCTTGCGAAATTCGAGTATCTGGTTGATGAGGTTGAGCAACCGCAGGGCGCTTTGATGGATGACGGATATTTTCTGGGCTTGCCTGGGCGCAAGGGAGGTGTCCTTCTGCATGTCTTCGAGCGGGCCGAGGATAAGTGTCAACGGGGTGCGCAGCTCGTGGGTGATGTTGGTGTAGAAGCGGAGGCGTTCTTGGTTGAGTTCCTGTTCCTGCTCGTGGTTCTTCTTTTCGAGGATATAGAGGCTTTCCAGGTCGAGTTTCTTCTTGTAGGCATGCAGGGTGAGGTAGAGGATGCTGACAAAGAGGAGGAAGTAGCAGAGCTTTGCCCACCACGTCAGCCACAAAGGGGGATGAATGCGGACGAGAAGCGAGGTGACTTCTTCGGGCCACTCCTGATTGTGGATACGGGCTTTGACGAGGAACTCGTAGTTGCCGGGAGGGATGTTGCGGAAGGTGACGCTGTTGTTCTCGTTCACCGTGTACCAGGAGTTTTCGAGGCCTTTGAGCATGTAGGCGTACTCCACCTGGTTCACCAGGGAATAGTTCTGCACGTTGAAGGTAAGGCTGAAGCTGTTCTGGGCGTGGCTCAATGAGGTGATGTGTCCGCCGGAGAGGGGGACGGGCGTTTCATCGCTTTCCCTATTGTCGAGCCTGCCGAGTATCTTCATTTCCGTAATTACTACCGGAGGGGCTTGCAAGTGGTTCATCGTCCGGGTGGGATTGAAGCAGCACAACCCGTTGATGGACCCGAAACAGATGGTCCCGTCGATGTTCTTCGCCACGCTGGCGCTCATGAAGCTGCCTGCGGGGATTTCGTCCGAGTGCCCGTAATGATAGAAGCAGTCTTTGTCCGGCAGGTAGCAGCCGATGCCTTTGTTGTTACTGAACCAGATATTTCCTTGCCGGTCTTCGGTGATGGCTTGAATGTAGGTATTCACCAGACCGTCTTTACGTTGGTAAGTGCGGTAAGCAAGCGTGTCGACAGAGGGAAAGCATACCAATCCTTCGCCTGTTGCCGCCCACATGCGTTTGTGGCTGTCGCGGAAGATGTGGTTAACGGTGTTCGAGCAGAAGCCTTCTCTTTGCACAAAGGCATGGATGAGTTCGAACGCGGGAGTATACACGCCCATGCCATCGCCGAAGGTTCCTATCCAGAAGCGCCCCCGGTCGTCTTGGGAGATGCTACGGATAAGGTTGCCTTGCAACTGGCTGTTGGTGGTGTCGTAGTGGGCGACTACTTCCATCCGGTCGGGGTCGAGCACAAACAGTCCTTCGTTGCAGCCTATCCAGATGCGGTGGGAATTGTCTTCGTAGAAGGCGCGTACATCCAGTTGCTCCCGTCCCATCGGGGCGATAGTGCGAAAGCTTCCGGTGGAGCTGTGATAGTAGCTGATGCTTCCCTGGAAGGTTCCGAACCACAGGTTTCCCCGCGAGTCACACAGGGAAGCCAGGACGGAATTGGATTGCAACTGACCGGTTTCCCTTTTATAGACAGCTATACGCTTGCCAGCCTCGAAGAGGTTGATGCCGCCACCGTCAGTACCTATCCAGAGACGTCCTTGGCGGTCGGTACAAATGCTGCTTACTACGCGGTTGTTCAGACTGGCCTCCGTGTTGGGGATGGGAGAATAACTGATAGTAGTGAAGATGGAAGGCTCGTTGCTGATAAAGTTGATGCCGCCACCCCATGTCCCTATCCAGAGATTATCGAAGGAATCCTGAAAGATGCAGCGGACGCTGGAGTTGGAAAGGCTGCGGCTGTCATCTCCCTCTTGCAGGTATTCCAGAGAAAGCTCGTCGGGAGAGAGGAACATGCTTTGCTTGAGGTCGACAATAGCAATGCCGCGCTGTTCGGAAGCAATCCACAACTTGTTGTCATTGGTTTGCCGGATAGAGAAAATGCGGCTGGAGAGAGTACCATATTTATCGTTGCGATGATTGCGGAAAGTGATGAAGCTCTCTGTGGCGGGGTTGAACAAAGCCAGTCCGCCATCTGTCCCCAGCCAGATGTTACCGTTGGAGTCCTTGAGAATGGATTTCACTTCGTTGCCGGGCAGGCTGTTCGGGTCGTCTAGGTGGTGGCGGAAGTTCTTTACGCTTTTGTCTTTGAGGGATAGGATGCTTAGCCCGCTGTTGACATGCCCGATATAGAGGTTACCGTCTCCCCCATCGAGCACGGTCCAGGTTTGTTCGCTCTCCAGTTGGGGGACGGTCTTCTTGTTGTAATGGGTAAAGGTTCCGGTGGCGGTATTCAGGTAGTCGATTCCCCGGTAGTAGGTACTTATCCACAGTCCCTTTTTATCCTCAGGAGAAGGGGCAATGTCGGTGACGTCGTTTGTAATCAGGCTGTTGGGGTCGCCCGGGTCGTGCTGGTAGGAGGTAAAGGTCTGGCGGTTGTAGTCGTAGGCATTCAACCCGTTGCGCTGGGTTGCTATCCAGATGACAGGCTGCCCGGGGTCGGCATATACGCGGTTAAGCTCGTTGCCGGTGATGCCGGAAGTGTCCGGTTGCGATTGGTCGTTCTTATAATAGGTAATGAAGCGGGTGCCGTCGAACTTGTTCAAGCCTTCTTCGGTGGCAAACCAGAGGAAGCCTTGGTTGTCTTGCGTGATGCTGACCACGTAGTTATTGGATAATCCTTGCTCCACGCCGAGGCGTTTCACGGTGTAGGCTTCCGCCGGCAAGAGGCAGGCAAGAAACAATAAAAGTGCTGTGTATCGTTTCATAGTTCGTGCTTATTCGTTGGTTTACAGCTTCAAAAATAGGAATAAATATTTTATTCGTGCTATACGAATCGTGCATTGCAAGATTTACATAGCTTGTCTGCACGATTTTTAGTCGGTGAGTGTACGTTATCTCCCTATATTTGTGACGTTTTTAAAATAATACTATGATGAAAAAACTATGTTGTAATGCTAAGCAAAAGTTATTGGTAGCGCTCTGCCTACTATTTTGTTTATCGGGAAACGCGCAGCAGGCAACCACTGCCGGCAATGCCATCTCAAAGGAAAAAACCGTAAGGAAGCGTACATTGATAGGTACTGTCTTGGATGGAAGTACCGGAGACGCGCTTATCGGAGTTAACGTTAAAATCAAAGGAACCGGAGAAGGTACCATCACCGACCTGGACGGTAAGTTCTCCATCGAGGTGACCAGCCAGACACAATTGGAACTCTCTTACATTGGTTACAAGACGCAGACGGTATTGGTAGGCGACTTGGGTGTGATGACTGTCAAGATGGAGTCCGACAACGAAATGCTGGACGAAGTGGTAGTCATCGGTGCGGGTACTCAAAAGAAAGTCTCGGTGACCGGCTCCATCGCAACGGTCAAGGGCGCCACTCTCAAACTTCCCTCTTCTTCCCTCACCAGCTCGCTTGCCGGAAAGTTGTCGGGTATCGTTTCTGTGACCAACAGCGGTGAACCGGGTTCCACTTCCGACTTCTATATCCGTGGCATCAACACCTTTGGCGGACGCTCCACCCCTTTGATTTTGCTGGACGGGGTAGAAATCTCTTCCAACGACCTGAACCGTATTCCGGCTGAGTCCATCGAAAGCTTCTCCTTGCTGAAAGACGCCTCCGCCACTGCCATTTATGGCAACCGGGGTGCAAACGGTGTGATGCTGGTAACTACCAAAAGCGGAGCGGAGAATACGAAAGCAACCATTAACGTGTCGCTCGAGGCTTCTTACTTCCGCCCCATGAACCGGGTGGAGTTTGCCGACGGGGCAACTTTCATGCGGACTTATAACGAAGCGGCACAGGCGAGAAGCGGAGCACAGATTACCTCTCCCCGCTACACGGAGGAACAGATTACGAATACCGCCAGCGGAGTAAATCCCTACGCCTATCCGGATGTCGACTGGTACGACCTTATCTTCAGGGAAGGAAACTTCAACCAACGCGCCAATGTAAATGTGCAGGGAGGCGGCTCGCGCGTAACTTATTATATGAGCTTGCAAGCCAACCACGATACCGGATTGCTCGACGCACCGGACTATTACTATAACCCCAACATCAACAACTGGGAATATAATTTCCAAAACAACATCTCCTACAAGCTGACTAACACCACCACAGTCGACCTGAGAATGATGGCGCAGATCGGCAATAAGAAGGGACCGAATTATTCTACTTCGGACTTGTATAAGATAGTGATGCAGGCAAACCCCGTGGCATTCCCCGCTTACTTCCCCAGCGAAGACGGCGAAGAACACATACGTTTCGGTAATGCCGAGATAAAGTCAGGCGTCTACGGGCAGAATCCCTACGCCTACATGATGAGTTCCTTTAAAGAAGGGAACTACAACACTCTGAACACTTCATTAAACATAACGCAAGACCTGAGTTTCCTCACCAAGGGATTGAGTGTAAAAGCTTTGGTCAATTTCAAGAACTGGTCGGAAGCTACTTACAACCGTACTATTTCTCCTTATTATTATAAGGTAAAAGACGGCTCCTATAATCCGGATACTAATCAGTATGAGCTCCAACGGCTACAGACCGGAGCGGACTATGTCAACCAGTCATCTATCAGCAAGAGTGCCGACCAGACTTTCTACTTCGACTTCCGTGCCGACTGGAAGCGCAGCTTCGGCGACCACAACCTGACGGCGATGATGATGTACATGATGCGTGAATACCGCAGCGACGTATTGCCCAACCGCAACCAGGGGTATTCCGGGCGTCTGACTTACGACTATGCCAGCCGCTACCTGTTCGAGTTCAACTTCGGATACAACGGTTCCGAGCGCTTGGCTTCGGGCGAACGTTTTGAGTTCTTCCCTGCCGCTTCCATCGGTTGGGTGGTAAGCTCCGAGAAGTTTTGGGAACCGGTGAGCAAGTATGTCGACCACTTCAAGGTGAGGGCTTCTTATGGTTTGGTCGGTAGCGACGAATTTAACGGCAGCGCCCCCCATTTCTTGTACCAGAACAATATCAGCATAGGCGCCGGGCATAGTTTCTGGACCGGTCTTCCCTCTAATGAGATTAATAGGAAAGGTCCCGCCTTCTATGTATTGGCAGTGCAGAATGCAGGCTGGGAACATGTGAAGAAGTTCGATGTAGGCTTTGACATGTCTTTGTTCAATCAGGTAAACATCACCTTCGATTATTTCCGCGACCACCGCGACCGCATCCTGATGGCACGTTCTTCCTGGCCCAACATGCTGGGATATTGGGGCTCTCTGCCTTGGAGCAATATCGGGGAGGTAATCAACCGCGGCGTGGAGATGAGCGTCAATTGGAATAAACGCTTCGGCAAGGACTGGTCGGTAGACTTCCGCGGTAACTTTACTTACAACCAGAACGAATATAAATATGTGGATGAACCGGACTATCCTTACGTGTGGCAAACTAAAACAGGGAAACCGCTGAACACTTTGACCGGCTACGTAGCGGAGGGATTATTCACGAGCGAAGAAGAAATAGCCAACTGGGCGGACCAATCGCAACTGGGAGCCAACATCATGCCGGGAGACATCAAGTACCGGGACATCAACGGCGACGGAACGATTACGACAGAAGACCAGGTGATGTTGTCTCCTTACAACAAAGTTCCACGCATCCAGTATGGCTTTGGCCTGAATGTGTCTTATAAGAAGTTCGACTTCGGAGTGTTCTTCAACGGTTCGGCAAAGCGCAAGATTATGATCAATAGCGGATACGCCCCCTTCCTTTCGGGTGGTGGAGACGGAATGACGACGGAAAGCCTGGAACGCAACCTGATGCAATGGATTGCCGATGACCACTGGTCGGTAGACAACCCCAATCCGAATGCAGCCTATCCCCGCCTGGGCATAACAAACGCCGATACGTCCAACAATACACAGCCGAGTTCTTTCTGGCTGCGCAACGGGAACTTCCTGCGGTTTAAGAGCCTCGAGCTAGGCTACCGCTTTCCTTATTGCCGTGTATACTTCAGCGGGGACAACCTGGCAGTGTTCAGCCCGTTCAAGTTATGGGACCCGGAGCTTTCGTGGAACGCTTACCCCTTGCAACGCACCTTCAACTTAGGCGTGCAATTCACTTTCTAAAAGAACGAGTTTAACTTATAATACATGAGTAGTATGAAACTAATACAAAAGATATTCCAATTATCACGGACCTTGCTAATCCCTTGTTGCTTGCTGACTTCCTGCAATTACCTCGATGTTATCCCGCCTGCCCAAGCAGACTTTGACGATACGATGAAAGATGAAGCTGCCACGCTGAACTTCTTATTCACCTGCTACGGCTATGTGCCCCGGGTACATCCCTTTGATTTTAAAGCGTTCGAGCAGTCTGCCGACGAGCTTGTATCGCCTAAGTTGTGGGATGACTACCAGCAACAGATGGCATGGGGAGTGATTTCACCCTCCTACTATAACAGTTGGGGAGGCGACGACATGAATATATGGACGCCCAGCTACAACTGGCTCGGCTATGTCCACCACTTCCTCAGCCTGATAGATGAGTTGCAACCTACCGGCGTGACCGAAGAGGACAAAGCCCAATACAAAGCAGAGTGTTACTTCCTCGAAGCCTATTATCAGTTCCGCGTGTTGCAGGCCTTCGGACCTTGCCCGCTCATTACGGAGAAGGTGGACCCCAATATCACCAACGACCAGATTCCGGGACGCTCCCACTTTGACTATTGCGTGGATTACATTGTAGGCAAACTGGACAATGCAGCGGCCGTACTTCCCGCCACACGGGCTACGGAAGACTTGGGACGTGCCACCTCTACCATCTGCAAATGCCTCAAAGCACGTGTGCTCTTGTATGCCGCTTCTCCCTTGTGGAACGGGTCTTTCCCGCATTCGGACTGGCAGAATGTAAACTATGAAACGCCGGGATACGGCAAGGAACTGGTGAGCACGACCTACAGCGTCGAGAAATGGAATCGCGCCCTCACTGCCTGCCAGGAAGCCCTGGCTGCCGCCGAGGCTGCCGGACACGCACTGTTTGACATTGAAACCGCCAACAAGAAAGCCGAACGCGACGGCGTGGAACTTCCCTTTATCCCCGGTAAAGAAGAGGATACACCGGAGAACCAAGAATTTAAGGAACGTGTCCGCATGTTCCAATATCTGGTGACTGCCACCGAAGGAGACAACAACAAGGAACTGATTTGGGCACAACGTATCGATGCGGATTATACCAACGGCGGAGAAGCTACAGACTCGCGTCTCCCCAATCGCGTAGTGAAGAAGAGCGACGGAAGTTGGGCAGGAGGCTGGGCAGGCCTGGCGCCTACACTGTATGCCGTGCAGCATTTCTACACAGAGAATGGAGAACTTCCCGCACAGGATGAGGACTTCTACCCGCAGGCAGAATGGTACACCCGTTTTTATGAAGGAGCATCGAGCCCCCAACTCGCCACGAACGGGCTGGACGGTGAAGACGTGAAGAACGACATCATCAAGCTGAACGCAAAGCGCGAAGCCCGCTTCTATGCCTGGATTGCGTTCGACGGTTGCGAGTATGCCAAGAATATCAACAACGGAGGGCCCCTCTGGATAAACTTCAAGAACACCAATACAAACGGCTGGCGCTCGTCCGACTCGCGCAACATAGCAGGAACCGGCTACCTGTCGAAGAAGTTTATCGACCCCAATATCCGGTTCAGCGCAAGCGGTACGCGGAGCCATACTCCTTCCCGCCGCCCGTTCATCCGCATGGCGGAGCTTTACCTGAACCTGGCGGAATGTTATGCCGCATTAGACAAGCCTGCCGAAGCGATGAGCAACTTGAACGTAATCCGCAAACGTGCCGGTCTGAGAGACTTGACAAGCAGCGACCTGGGCGAGATGAGCATAACCGAATGGGTGCGCAACGAGCGCTTCGTGGAACTGTATGAAGAAGGACACCGTTACTACGACCTTCGCCGCTGGACCATTGCTCCCGAAATGCTCAAGGCAGGTGTGCGCTATGGGCTCAACGGCCTCGCTTTGAATCCGAGCTTCGAAGAGTTCAATACACCGACTTTGATTGACCAACCCTTCAAGTGGGACGACCGGCTGTATCTGCTACCCGTATGGTCGAGAAGCGATGTGGACGAACTTTACAGCAATCCGCAATTAGTGCAGTCCCCCGAGTATTAACCATCTAAAAACAATGCATTATGAAAATAAGAAGAAATACATTCTTGTTGGCAGGGAGCCTGCTTCTGTTAGCCGCCTGCGACGAATCGGAATATGACTTAAACAACCTCGTTCCCGAGCAGTACCATAAGATACTCTATGTGAATAACAGCGGGAAGCAGGCGGTTACCTTATATGATACGGGAGAAGATTATCGCTACACGTTCTCGGTATTCAAATCGGGAAGCGACCCCAGCCAGACAGCCAGCGTAGATATCCGTGTGCTGACACAGGAGGAACTAGACCGCCGCTACAGCGACCCCGAAGCCGTAGACTATCAGTTGATAGGCACCGACTGCTATTCGATAGAGGCTACCCATCTTGATTTCTCGGCCGACGACCGCTACAAGCCGGTCACTGTTTTGCTCGACCCGGAAAGCATTAAAGCTGCCATAGGCACCCGTCCCGAGGCAAAGTGGGTGCTGCCCCTGGAAGTTGTCAGCGATAACGATTCTATCAATAGCGAGAAAAAAGAACTGTTTTTGCAGATAACCGGAGTGGTCACTCCTTCTTTGGGATTTGAAAGCTCGGCTGTGGTGTTGAAAGAATACGCTTACGGCTCGGCTGTTTCGGAGAAGATAGAACTTGTGCTCGACACGGAAAATAGCTGGGACCTGGAGTGCGGATTGGAGGTAGACGATGCTTACCGTACAGCATACAACGCCAAGCACAATACGATATACCGTGCTTTGCCGGCGGGCGCTTACTCTTTTGACACACCCATTGCTTTCCCCGTAGGGACTTCCCGCGTGGAGCTGCCCGTCACGATAGCTGCCGGTCAATTGGAGCCGGGCGATTACATGCTGCCCGTCCGCATCGCAACAGTGTCGATGTTCACTATCTCTTCCACCAACAATATCTATCCATTGGCTATCCGCATCCTCGGACCTCAGTTGGACCGCAGCGCCTGGACGATAGAGGCTAATACGCAAGAGCCTAACGGCGAAGGTTCCGGAAACGGCGTGGCAACCTGTGCATTGGACGGCAACCTGTCCACTTACTGGCATTCCTCCTGGCAAGGCGGTAATCATGCTCTGCCTCATGAACTGGTTATCGACACCAAAGAGACGCATACCTTCACCCAGTTCGGCTTGGTGCAAAGGCAGAATGACAGTTACATGGATACAGGAGCAGGTGTCTTTTATGTGAGCGACGACAAGGAGACTTGGACAGAAGCAGGCAAGTTCACTATGGAGAAGATCTTCGACACGCAAAACTTCACCTTGGAGGTTCCGGCGCAAGGCCGTTATTTCAAAGTGGAAATAACCCAAAGCAATAGAGGACTCAATACATCTCTTTCCGAAATATATGCTTATGGATTTTAATGGGAATCATGAACAATACTAGAATGCTCTTAGCTGCTTTGGGCTTCTTCCAGATAGTTATGGCGGGCTGTTCCCGGCCTGCCATAACTTTCAGGATTGAGACCGGCAAACCTTGCCAGACCATGGAACACTTCAGCGCCTCGGACGCATGGAGCATGCAGTTCATCGGGCAATGGCCGCAAGAGAAACAAGAACAGATAGCCGACTGGCTATTCAGCACCGAAAACGACGCAAACGGAAAACCGAAAGGAATCGGCTTGTCCCTCTGGCGCTTCAACGTGGGAGCAGGCAGCGCCGGGCAAGGCGAAGAGAGCCAAATAGCTTCTCCGTGGATGCGCACCGAATGTTTCCTCCAACCCGACGGGACCTATGACTGGAATAAACAACAGGGACAGCGAAACTTCCTCCGCTTGGCAAAGGAGCGTGGAGTGGACAGCTTCCTCGCCTTCCTCAACTCTCCGCCCGTATACTTCACGCAGAACGGACTGGCTACCAACACCGGACGCGGCGGGACGCTCAACCTCAAAGAAGACTGTTACGGGAAGTTCGCCCGCTTCCTGGCAGATGTGGTAGAAGGAGTGGAGAAGCACGACGGCATCAAGTTCGACTACCTCTGCCCCTTTAACGAACCGGACGGACATTGGAACTGGACCGGACCGAAGCAGGAAGGAACTCCCGCCACCAACCGCGAGATAGCACGGCTGGTACGCCTGCTCGGCAAAGAACTTAAGCAGCGGGAGATGGATACACAAATCATTGTCAGCGAGTCTTCCGATTACCGCTGCATGTTTGCCACGCACATGACCGACTGGCAGCGCGGCTACGAGATACAGTCTTTCTTCCATCCCGACAGCACGGCAACTTATCTTGGCGACGTGCCCAACGTTCCCCGTCTGCTGGTGGGGCATAGCTACTGGACTAATACTCCTTTGGAAGCATTGCGCGGCTTCCGTTGCCAGTTGCGTGATACGCTGGACAAGTATAACCTCGATTTCTGGCAGACGGAGACCTGCATCATGAGCAACGACGAAGAGATTGGCGGCGGAAGCGGTTTCGACCGGACCATGAAAACAGCGCTCTACGTTGCCCGCATCATCCACCACGACATTGTTTATGCCGGAGCGGAAAGCTGGCAATGGTGGCGCGCCGTCGGGGGAGATTATAAGGATGGACTGCTCCGCGAATATACCGACCCCGATGGTAAGGACGGACGGATAGAAGATTCCAAACTTCTGTGGGCATTAGGTAATTATAGCCGATTCATCCGCCCGGGTGCAGTGCGCCTGGCAGTCAGTGCCTGCGATGCCGGGGGCAGGCTGCTGACCGAAGGGGATACCGACCCGCAAGGGCTGATGTGCTCTGCCTATCGCAATGCGGACGGGACATGGGTGGTGGTGCTTATCAACTATGCCGCAGAGGAAAAAGAATATTCAATAGGTAAAAACAAGATAACTGCCGGAAGGTGGCAACAGTATCGCACTTCGGATAAAGAAGGCGAAGACTTACTGCCCGCAGGCACGCTGAGGAGCGGACAGAAAGGCACGATTCCGGCACGTTCGATAGTAACACTGGTAGGAAGCCCATCTGAAAGATGAACGTGATAGAAGTAGGCAGGATATGTGAAAAATAGGTATCTTTGCGCTCATTATTCACGAAGATATGAGTAGAAACAGATACAGTTTGGCGTTGGGGGCAGGGGTGACGGTCGTCTTGCTCTTCTCCTGCATCTCCCGCCCGGCACAGGCAGAGGCAAGCGCAGCCCTGCCGAAAGAAGCGCATGTTGCGGAAGCACCTCTCTGCGCAGAAGCAGAAGTAGTAGCGGAGAAAGAGAAGGCACACTCCGTTCCTTTTCTCGACTCCCTGGGATTGGTGAGAGTGAAGGATGCCGATTCCACCCTGGCTGTGAAACTGATGTATGCCACGCCCGACAACTTCACCGGGCAGGTGCTCTACGATAATCTCACCGAAGCCTATCTGCACCCCGATGCCGCCCGCGCACTGGTCTGCGCCCATAAAACCCTCAAGAGACTCCATCCCGGCTACCGCCTGATTGTGTATGATGCTGCCCGCCCCATGTCCGTCCAGAAAAAGATGTGGAACGTGGTGAAAGGGACTCCGAAGAACATCTACGTATCCAATCCTTCGCACGGAGGCGGACTGCATAACTACGGTCTGGCGGTGGATATAAGCATCCTCGACTCGCTGGGACACCCCCTACCGATGGGAACGGAAGTGGACCACATGGGCATCGAAGCCCACATCTCCCAGGAAGCCCGACTGGTGAAAAGCGGCAAGATAACCGAAGCCGAACACCGCAACCGCCTCCTGCTGAGAGAGGTGATGAAAGAAGGAGGCTTCCGCCCGCTGCCCAGCGAATGGTGGCACTTCAACCTGTGTAGCCGCAACGAAGCCCGAAACAAGTATTCCCTTATCCCTTAATTAAAGCCCGCCCCGCTTATGACGCATATCTCTGAGACAACCCTGCAATTTATCCGTGAACACGAGTCTGCGGACGTCCGTTCGCTCGCCCTGCAAGCCGGGAAGTATCCCGACGTAGATATTGCTTTCGCCATCACCCAGATAGCAGGACGCCAGTCCGCCGCCGGAAAGATTCCCTCGTGGCATGCCCAACGGGGCATTCTCTATCCCCGCCATCTCTCCCTGGAACAGTGTTCGTCTGAAGTCACCGCCCGCTATAAATCCACACTTGTGGGTGGTTCCACCTTTACCGACCTCACCGGGGGCTTCGGCATCGACTGTGCTTTCCTCTCCTCCCGCTTCCAGTCCGCCACCTACGTGGAAAGGCAGGAAGAGCTCTGCGAACTGGCTCGCCATAACTTCCCCCTTCTTGGCTTGAAGCACATAGAGGTACACAACCGCGATGCAGTAGACTATCTGCAAGAGATGTCGCCCGTGGATTGCATCTTCATCGACCCCGCCCGCCGCGACCGTCAGGGAGGAAAGGTGGTTGCCATCTCCGACTGCGAACCTGATGTGACTATCCTCGAAGACCTCCTGCTCAGCAAAGCGCGCCGCGTGCTGATAAAGCTATCTCCCATGCTCGACCTCAGTCGTGCCATCCATGACATACGCCACACGCGTGAGGTTCACATCGTCTCCGTCTGCAACGAATGTAAAGAAGTACTCCTCATAGCGGGGCAAGAGTCGACAGAGGAAATCCCCATCCATTGCATCCACTTCACCCGTAGCGGCGACATGCAATCGTTTATCTTCACACGCAAGCAGGAACAGGAAACGTCCTGTACTTACACCAGCGAAGTGAGTAATTATCTTTATGAGCCTAATGCCTCCCTTCTCAAAGCGGGAGCTTTCCGCAGCACCGCCTCCCGCTACAACCTGAAAAAACTCCATCCCAATAGCCATCTTTATACCTCAGAGACGCGGGTTGCCGACTTTCCCGGAAGAATCTTCCACACCACCGGCAGTTGTAGTTTCAATAAGAAAGAACTGAAGACTTTCCTTTCCGGACTTTCCCAAGCCAATCTGGCTATTCGCAACTTCCCCTCGTCGGTAGCCGAGCTGCGCAAACGAATCAATCTTGCCGAAGGAGGCAATGTATACCTCTTTGCCACTACGCTTGAAAACGGACAGAAAGTGCTGATAAAGGGAGAAAAAGCGGAATAACCGTTCTTCTGCCAAGGACAACCCTCTGCATACGATTTTGTTGTATTTATATCTGCTATCCGCGAAAAAATCGTAGCTTTGCAAAGAAGATACTCTAAAACAGAAGATTATGGAACCGCAAGAAAGATATATCCGATTTGACTGGGCAGCCAAGCGCCTGCTGCGCAACAAAGCAAACTTCGGCGTGCTGGAAGGTTTCCTCACCGTCCTGCTCGAAGAAAAGGTAGAGATTATAGAATTGCTCGAAAGCGAAAGCAACCAGGTGACTCCCGATGATAAATTCAACCGCGTAGACATCAAAGCCAAGAATAGCAAAGGAGAAATCATCATCGTGGAAATACAGAACACACGGGAGATTTATTACCTTGAACGTATCCTCTACGGAGTAGCCAAAGCTATAACCGAACATATCTCACTGGGAGAGACTTATCATAATGTGAAGAAAATCTACTCCATCAGCATTCTCTATTTCGACATCGGAAAAGGTGACGATTATTTATATCATGGTCAGAATAACTTCATCGGCGTGCACACTGGCGACCGGCTCGAAGTCACCACGAAAGAGAAAAACGCCATCGTCCGCCAACTTCCTTCGGAAATCTTCCCCGAATACTTCCTCATCCGGGTGAATGAATTTAACAAGGTAGCCGTCACTCCGCTGGAAGAATGGATTGAATATCTTAAAACCGGGACTATTCGCCCCGACACCAAAGCTCCGGGACTGGAAGAGGCGCGCGAAAAACTAAAGTATTACGCCATGCCACCCGTGGAACGCCATGCCTACGATGAACATATCAATGCCATTATGATACAGAATGATGTGCTGGATACTGCCAAGTTGGAAGGACTCCAGGAAGGACGGCAGAAGGGTCTTCAAGAAGGACGCCAACAAGGTCTTCAGGAAGGACGCCAGAAAGGTCTTCAGGAAGGAATACTGGAAGGGAAATTGGAAACAGCGCGTAATTTTAAGAAATTGGGAGCTTCCACCGAAATGATTGCACAAGCAACAGGACTCTCTATTGAAATGATTGAGAAACTGTAATCAAGTCCACTCTCATAATACACTAATATTTAACGACTTATCCCCTGCTCGTTGGGCATATATACTCAGCGTGCAGGGTATATATACTCTGCGCGTTGGACATATATACCCTGCGCGTTGGGTCTATATGTCCTGCACGCAGGATATATATGCCCAACAAAGCCCCTATAGTTACCCCACTTTTTAAAGGAATTTGCACAGAAGAAATTCTTACTTTAAATAAAAAGAGAAATACCTGGAAAGAGAAGAAAAGCGCTATATCTCCACCCCTTTCATGCTAGAAATTTACAAGTTATATATAAAATATACAAATAAATAGTTTATATTGCTGATTTTTACTATATTTGCAGCGTAAATTAATCACTAAAGTATTAAAGATATGAGGCTAATTCCTATTGTAATTTGTTTAATGCTATGCTCGTGCATAGACCACTCCGACCATTACGATGGGGGTAATGAAAACAAGGGTGGAGAAGGATACGCAGCGCAATTCAGCAACCATACCGAGATCAGTGTGGACATTGACTCGAAATATGAAGGTATGGTGTACTCGGTCTATTACAGTTTTCCTTATGAAGAGGGATCACTAGTAAAGGAACCATATCTCGTGGGAAAGACACCTATTCACACTACATTGAATGTCCCCAAGGATGTGAAGACACTTTATATTCTTGGTAATGGAAAGATGATAGAGTCTACGGTAAAGAATATCTCGATTAATGATGATGCTGGTAAATCAAGGGCTAGTGAAGGAGATATACCTAATGTAACAGATGAAGTAATAAGAACTATCAACAATAAGTATTTCCCTGAAAGAACTAATAATGTAAAAGGGGAGGATTTGTACAAATGTACTGACTTGAAAGTTGCTGAAACTCCTAGTTCTGGTCCTTTTGAGAAAGTTCAAGTGTGGATAACTTATTTAAGTGATGGCGGATTCGAGAATCCTTTAGCCGGAAGTAAACTGTATGGTAAACTTTGGTTCTACACATACCCTTCAGATCAATTGGAAAATCTAACAGTCGGTGACTGTACTTTCTATGGAAGAGATGATGAAGGTAAAATAGTAGAGGTTCCTTATAAACAGATACGTGTTCAAGATAACAATACTAATAAGAATGGGCAGTATATTTTTAACAGCTGGGAAGAGAATAGAAAGGCTGAAAAAGGAGAATATACTCGAGTCCTTTTAGGTGAATTTTCTAAGGGCGTGAATATTGGTTTTGTGTTCCGGGGTTCGAATGAGCGTCCTCAATTCACCACACCGGCGCTTAATTTATCCCAAAAGAAAGATGCACTAAATTTCTATGGAGACATAGAATATATAGGGCAAACGTTGACATATCAGAATAATGCGGGTACATTCAAATTAGAGAAACAAGTGTCTAATGGCTTCATCCAGCACATTCAAGTGAATGACTTTGAAGGTAATGTGTTGGGTATGGAAAATCGTACTCCTATTTATAGAGCTTATGATGGTGACTACAATGACATGCTTTGTCTTATCCAAAGTGACCCGGTAGCGCTTGGACCAGTAGATCCGATAGATCCTCCGGTTGTAGAAACTTATGCGGTAGAGAAAGGATATTATTTGTTTGAAGACAACTATCCCGAACATGGAGACTTTGATTTTAACGATGTAGTAGTGGAATATGCTATTACTAGTTACGCTGATAATTCCACCAAAGAAGTAACAGCCCGCTTGTTGGCTACCGGCTGCCTCTTCACTAACGAATTCGGATTCAAGGTAAACGGCAGCTACGTTCCTATTTTCCAAGATATCAAGGGATACTATAACGTCCGCGATACATCCGATGAAACTAATTCTTTGACAAAGACTAAAACCTTCTCCGGCGAAATAAAGCCTTATTTGTATAATGGAAAAGGATATATTGAGGAAGGTGTTTATAATACTAAAGAATTCCCCTACGTACTTAAGATTCCTATCAGCGATTCTACTACAGAGAATCCTTTCCGTTGGTGCTTAGAGACTAAGAGCATTTCGGATGCTTACCCCTTTAATCTCCCCAGAGATGACGATTGGTTCCGAAAGCCCACCAATGAAAACCTGCTTATAAAGCGCGAAGAACGCTAACCCCAAATAAGCAATAAATAATAAATTAGAGGAGCTTTCACTCTCAGACCCCAAGGGATGATAACTCCTCTAACTTTTTTCTCTTCTCTCCTTTCTCTTTCTCCTTTCCTCTCTTGCTTTCCTTTCACTTCTTTCCTCTTCTATCTCCTTCTCCCCGAAAACATAACAAACTTTCTGTTTGTTACATACAGGAGAATATTTATCTTTGTTCTCTAATTTTAAAAAGACGATATGGACACTCTATTTCTTATCGGAGGTTTGCTTCTTATCCTGCTGGGAGCTAACGCCTTGACTGACGGGGCGGCATCTGTCGCCAAAAAGCTTCGTATTCCTTCCATCGTTATCGGACTTACCATTGTCGCCTTCGGGACATCCGCTCCGGAGCTGGCTGTAAGCATTTCATCTGCCGTGAAAGGAAGTGCGGATATTGCCATAGGTAACGTGGTGGGAAGCAACATCTTTAATACTTTTATGATTGTGGGCTGCACTGCCTTGTTCGCCCCTATTGTAATCACCCGCAACACGTTGCGCAAAGAAATCCCCCTCTGCATCCTTTCCTCCATTGTATTGCTGATTTGCGCCAACGGTGTCTTTCTCGATAAAGCGCCGGAGAACGTACTCAGTACTTCGGACGGATTGCTATTGCTTTGTTTCTTCTCTATCTTCCTGGGATATACCTTTGCCATTTCACGCAACAAGAGCGCTACCGAGGCTTTGGAAGCAGGGGGAGAGGAAGAAGAAATCCACGTCCTGCCCTGGTGGAGGTCTATCGTCTATATCCTGGGAGGATTGCTGGCGCTTATCTACGGCGGGCAGTTCTTTGTCAATGGTGCCACGGGCATCGCACGCGGACTGGGAGTAAGCGAATCCGTTATCGGCTTGACCCTTGTGGCAGGAGGGACTTCACTTCCCGAACTTGCCACCTCCATCGTGGCCGCCCTGAAGAAGAACCCGGAGATAGCGATTGGAAACGTTATCGGCAGCAACCTGTTCAATATATTCCTTGTATTGGGATGCAGCGCCACTATCACTCCGCTCCGCCTGAACGGCATCACTAACTTTGATTTGCTCACATTGGTAGCCTCCGGCATCCTGCTATGGTTCTTCGGGCTCTTCTTTGCCAAACGAACCATAACAAGAATAGAGGGAGCAATTATGATTCTTTGCTACATAGCCTACACCGTGATATTGATATATAACATTTAATTTATCTCTACCGGAGTGAGGATATTCACCCCATACCGTTTGTCGGCAGATACCCGCCATTTTGTGTTGCCGTTGGCACAGCGGATGGCATAGCGTGGGTTATACCGCAATCTTTCGGAAGCATCGGGTATCCACAGTCCCAGTTCATAGTTTCCTGCCTCTAGCGAGCCGGGCAGACGGAAAGATGCTTCTACCTGATGAACCAGCGGAGTGCAGAGAGAATCTCCCGGTTGAAAAGGTTGCCAATCCACAGGGTTGGCGGAGGTGGTAGCCAGTTCGGTGACCATTCCCTGCCCGTCTATGAGAACAAAGCAAACGGGGTGTTCCCCAAAGACAGTAGCGAAACCTCTATTTATCAGTGTCAGGTTGAGACGATTCTCCTCCTTGCTGCGGAGTGTTTGGGGGAGACGGAGTTCCTGCAACTCAATCCGGTAGCCGAGGTGGTCGCGGATATAGTCGAATGCATTTCTTTCCACTTCTGTACCGTCTTGCTTGCGGAAATAACTGTCGGAGACGGGCATGTGATATTTCCTCAGTGAATCTTCCCGCAGCGGAGTTTTCTTCCAGACTACCATTGAATACTCGGGTGGATTGTTCTCATCAAAACGGCGGTTGGCATGCTGCTCTTTATAGTTATGTATAATGCTCAGGGAAGTGTAGTGTTGCAAAAAGAGGCGGCGCGCCACTTGCATCCCGTCGATAATCCATCCGGCGGAAGGACTGTCCGGGTCAGCCCCCACGCTCCAGAATCCCCAAGGCAGTTCGCCGTCTACTACGAGGTAGGGAGACTCTTCTACTATCTGGTTAAAGTTGGGAGTCCCTTCGTGCATATCTCCATCCCACCGGTCAGGGCGAATCACGATAAAGTCATCATGGAAAGAGATTCTCCGGTAGAGCTCCGGCTTGTCTTTGAGCAGGTTCTTAAATTCGGGAACCCTCACTTGCACGTTCTTCTCCGCGGGGACTACGGAGAGGAGTTTCTCGAGCACGGCTTTCTTAGCTTCTTCTGAGTTTTCCAGCCCGTGCACCGAGCTGTGCCATTCTCCCCAGGCGCCGATAACTCCGGCTTGCACTACCAGAATGAGGTCTTTGTTCTTTTCCAGGAAAGGTTTCAGTTGGTCCAGATGCGCCAATGCCTGGTCCAGTGTCGGTCCTATCGGTTCTCTTCTTACAAAATCTTTCTCGTAGGCGAAGCGTAGCACCGCCTTTTTGCCTTGCCGTTGCAGTTCGTCGAAGTAGAGCTGCATGGTGGCGAAGTTTTCTTCCGTCAGTTCCTTGCCTATTAAATAAGTCAGGTAGAAGTAACTTTGGGAGAGCGAAACGCTGTCCGAAGCATATTTCTGCGAAAGCTCCCGTAACTGCCCTGTGGGGTCGTCTTTCTGTTCCAGTACGTCCACTGCTGTCTCCAGGCGGAAGCCTCTTCCGGGATTATGCAACCCCTTCCCGCCCTGTGCATCGTCTGCGCAGATTCCCCGGAACGCGACCACCCGTTGCGAATCGCCACAACCACTTGCTAACACGCCCAATAGGGTCACTAATACGCTACTATATATCCAATTCTTTTTCATAGTAATTATTTATTTGCGCGCAAATATATAACAAATCCTTGCACCGCCCGCCACCGGCATTGTTTTTGAGCAGTAAAGTATTAGTTTGAGATAAATAATGCAAAAGTATTAGTTATTGCTAAGATTGTATTTGTCTTCCCTGGCGGATTGTCCTACCTTTGCGTCAGCACTTCCGCATATCTTCCTATTTATAAGGAAGCAAGGATGATTAATCATTTAAACAAAGATACCATGAATAAACAAACTCTTTTAATGCTGCTCACCGCCTTTACTTTCCTGTTCACCGTCACTTCCTGTTCCCCCGGGAAAGGAGAAGACAAAGCCAAACACGTCATCCTCATCGGCCTGGACGGCTGGGGAGCCTACAGTCTTCCTAAAGCCGACATGCCCACGGTGAAGAAGTTGATGGAAGAAGGTTCTTACACATTAAAGAAACGTTCCGCCCTCCCCTCTTCGAGCGCCGTCAACTGGGCGTCCATGTTTATGGGAGCAGGACCGGAACTGCACGGATACACCGAATGGGGTTCTCAAACTCCCGAATTGCCTTCACGGGTGCTGAACGAACACGGCATCTTCCCCACCGTCTTCCAACTGCTGCGCGATGCCCGCCCTGAAGCGGAAATCGGTTGCTTCTACGAATGGGACGGAATCAAATACCTGGTAGACACGCTTTCCCTCAGCCGCCACTATCACGTGGCAGATTGCAACCAACACCCGAAGGAACTGAGCACTCAAGCCGCTGCTTATATAAAAGAAAAGCAACCCACCCTGCTTGCCGTCTGCTTCGACAGCCCCGACCACACCGGACATACTGCCGGACATGACACCCCCGAATATTATGAGAAGCTGAAAGAGCTCGATACGTACATAGCCCAGATTGTGCAAGCGGTGAAAGATGCCGGCATGCTGGATGACACCATCTTTATATTGACTTCCGACCACGGCGGCATCAACAAAGGCCACGGCGGAAAGACGATGCAAGAAATGGAGACCCCCTTCATCCTCTCCGGAAAGAATATAAAAAGCGGTGTATGCTTCGACGAACTGAGTACTATGCAATATGACGTGGCTGCTACCATTGCTTATATCTTTGGTTTGCAGCAACCGCAAGCATGGATTGGACGACCGGTAGAGGTTGTTTTCAGATAACGAAGTCTTTGCCCTCATCCGCTAAGTGTCCAGTTCCCGACCTCCGAGGGCGGGGAACTGAGTTACACCATGCAGATGAGTGGCAGGCTTGTGCATAAACGGTAGCCTATCCCAAAGGAAAGATAAGCATAAACGAATGTGGCAGGCAGATTAGCAAAATGACACTTTGTCAACGAAACAGCCTGAGAATCGCTTATTCCTGCCCAGACTACAGGCTACTCGAAAAAAACGCAGTAATTTGCCTTAAAGGAAATTCAAGATAGAAGCAAAAATCCTCTCCTGGCGACCGGAAGAAAAAGAAGAGAAGGTGCTAAAGACAAAATGAAAGCCTTCCGCCCGAAAGGAAACCATTACGATAAAAACAAGAGGTTCATGCCTACCGACAAACCAGAAAATTCCTACCCATTTTCCTAGCCCGTCTTTCTTATTTCAGAGCAAAAACATGCCGAAGCCGAAAGAATTTCCCCTCTACTCCCGGGGCAAGGGCTTGCTATCCGCCGGGTAAGGGCTTCTTACTCGAGGGACAAGGGCTACTCACCCCGGGGGACAAGCGCCTTCAAGCCGGGGACAAGGGCTTGCCAGCTTGAAAGAGAAGGCTTATTATGCCTGTAATCTCCCTATTTCAAGCATTTGAAAAGAAGTACGCGTAAGGAGAAATAGGGATTCCGAGACTTTTAGTCAGTGTTCTGAGTTTTTTGCTATCCCTCTGTTTTCCTACCCACATCCGGTAGTTCAGAATAAAGAAGCCCGGGGCAGGGACTATTTCAGATGCTTCTTTATCCAAAGCAAGTGCCCATACTCCGTATCATTGGAGGTCCAGTGCTCATTGATGGGAGTGATGAGCGCTTCTTTCGGGCAGTTCAACGCATTATAGACAATATAACTGGTGGTGGGCGGGCACACATCATCATTGTATCCCCATGTCATATACGTATCCGCCTTCACCTGCCGGGCAAAGTTCACCACATCATAATATGCCATCGTCTGTATCTTTGCCGGCGTATCCATATCCACGGAGTTGCGGAAGAAGTGGGGATAGCCCCCGGCACGTCCGGCTTTATAACCTGCCATATCGCTTAAAGCGGGATGATTGGCTACACAAGCAGTCACGCGAGAGTCGAGTCCGGCTGTGACCAAGGCAAGAGCGCCGCCCTGGCTGCCACCCTGCACAATCACATTTCTTCCGTCCCACTGCGGCAGAGAAGTCAGTAAGTCGAGGGCGCGGACACATGCCAGATAGACACGCTTCATATAATAATTGTCGCGGCTGTCCAGACCATTGGATAAATATCCATTTTCCCTGCCGTTGAAGGCTGTGCTGATTTCTTTAAATTCCTCTTCGCTCATTTCGGGATTAAGCCCGTGTATTTCGATTTCGAAGCGGATGCAGCCCTGGTCTGCATAATATTTGTGTCGCAAAGGTTCCTTAATCGTCTTGATGCCTGCACCGGGAGGGCAGAGGACCACGGGATGTTTACCCTCCCCTTTAGGACAGAACAGGTAGCCGTAGATGCTTTGTCCCTGGCGGTTCAGTTGGAGCTTCACCAGATAGCAGTCGAATTTGTCGGTGGAGTACTTCTCCACCTGCTTCTTGGTATAAGTCAAGGGGTATCGGGCTTGCTCTGCTTTCGCCTTTTCCCAGAACTGATTGAAGTCGGCAGGCAGGGCGGTATACGGGCGAAGCTTCTCGGGAGAAAAACCCACCTTGACATGGTGCGCATACGTCTTTCCGTCCACAGTTGCCTTAAGGCGGCAGTCGCGGAAGCCGGGTTCTTTCATTGTGCCCAGGGGAATGACTGCTTTGCCGTTTTTCAACGTCACCTTGCCTTTCGTATCGGCAGGCATCATGTCTCCGCCTATCTCATAGTCGACGGTGACACCATCCCGGGGAATACCGTATTTATAGAATTGCACCTCCACGGTCGCCTTTTCGCCGGTGGCGTAGAGCCAGTCGGCATGGTTGGGCACAGTGACCCACAGTACATCACTGCGGTAAGGATAGTTTTCTGCCACAGCAGGCAGCAAGGCTAAGGACAAGAGCCATACCGACAAAAGCAGTCTTCTTGTAAGAGTAGTGTTTGTCTTCATTTCCGTTCTTCAGTTTTGTTTTAATTATCTGCTGCAATATTACGCAAGATTCACCAAAGAAAGGGTAGACAAAATGTTGTATTGGGTGGATTATTTGGCATTTACCTGCCAAACAGCCATTTATTGAGCCAACGGTTCACATAAATATTGACCACTGCGCACCCTGCACCGATGGCAGCGCCCGCCAACACATCCGATGGATAGTGCACCCCTTCGCTCATCCGCGAAAAGCCCACCGAACACGCCCACAACGCCGAAGGGGCAATCACGTACCACTTAGGATAGCGCATGCACAGGGAAGTGGCGAGCGAGAAAGCCGCCGCCGTATGTCCCGAAGGGAAAGAAGGGTCGTCTTCATAGCTGTAAGGATGTATCCGGTCGGGATAGGCAAGGTAGGGCCGTTGGCGGTCGAACACATACTTGAGACCAAAGGTGAGCACCGTGGCGCCTGCCACGCTAGTGCCTATGTAGATAGCATCCTGAAGCAATTTCTTATCTTTGCGAACACCCGCGCAGACAGCCATTATCACCGGCACTCCCACAGAGATATAGGGTGCGGAACGGGAAACAACCTTGCTATAGTTCCTCACGAACTTACCGTCCCAGCTATTGATGCGATGCAACGTATTGATGTCCCAATTCTGCGCCTTCAACCCGGCGAATGCCAACGCGACAGCAAAACAAATAACAATTAGTCTTTTCATCTTCTTTCTATTCCTTTAATATACAGGTGGCAAAGATAGACGAAAAACCCAAAGGATACTTACCCGGATGCACATAAAATCAACGGAAAGAGACAAAAATTGACTACAAGATATAAGAATAGAAAAAGAATTATGTAATTTAGGGGGTCCCAACCAGTAGAAAGACCTTATAGACCGATGGGGGGACACAGTGCTGAAACCTTTTACCGACAACTAATAAAAACGATATGATAACAGATTATAAACTTTGGTCCGCAACCGTCATGGGATTAATGTCTTTGTCTCCCCTTTGCAACCCTGCGGCAGCGCAAAATGAAAACCAAACAACAACCGGAACACCGGACCGCCCCAACATCCTCTTTATCCTCAGCGATGACCACACCTCGCAGACCTGGGGAATCTACGGCGGTGTCTTAGCCGAATATGCCCAGAACGAAAACATCCGCCGCCTGGCACGGGAAGGAGTAGTGCTCGACAACTGCTTCTGCACCAACTCCATCTCCGCTCCCAGCCGTGCCACCATACTTACCGGCACTTATAGCCACCGTAACGGCGTTTATACCCTGGCGGATACGCTCGACACCGGGCTCCCTACGCTTGCAACCACCCTGCAACAGGCGGGCTATCAGACAGCACTTATCGGAAAATGGCATTTGAAATCGCAGCCGCAAGGCTTCGACTATTACTCCATCTTCTATGACCAGGGAGTCTACCGCGACCCGCTTTTCATCAACAGCACGGACCCGTGGCCCGGCAGCAACCGCAACTTCGGAGAATGTATCCAAGGATTCTCCACCGACATCGTTACGGAGAAAACCATCCGCTGGATGAAAGAACAGAAGAAAGACAGGCCCTTCCTGATGTGTTGCCATTTCAAAGCGACCCACGAACCCTACGACTACCCCTCGCGCATGGAACATTTGTACGACGGCGTAACCTTCCCCGAACCGGAGAACTTCAACGACTGGGGACCGGAAACAAACGGCAGAGGCTTTATCGGGCAGACGCTCGAAGAAATAGGAAGCCGGTGGGAAGCCGCCTCCAAAGACCCGGACCGCTGGTGGTGTCGCTATCCCGGACTCCCTTTCAGCACCAAAGGAATGCAACGGACTGCCGCCCGCAAGGCTATTTACCAGAAACTTATCCGCGACTACCTACGCTGCGGAGCCACCATAGACGATAACATCGGCAAGCTGCTCCAGGCACTCGACGACATGGGTATCGCCGACAACACCATCGTTGTTTATGTTGCCGACCAAGGATACTTCCTCGGCGAACACGGTTTCTTCGACAAACGCATGTTCTACGAAGAAGCCGCCCGCATGCCCTTCGTCATCCGCTATCCAAAGAAGATTCCCGCCGGGAAACGCGTAAAAGATATTATCCTCAACACAGACTTCGCCCCCACCCTGGCAGAGTTTGCCGGAACAAAGATGGATACACAAGGACACAGTTTCCTCGACAACCTGTGCGGCAACACGCCCAAAGACTGGAGAAAGAGTTTCTACTACCGCTATTGGACCCATCACGCCATCCGCCCCGCCCACATGGGCATCCGGAACGAGCGGTACAAACTTATTTTGTATTATGGCAACCCGCTCAACATGACGGATTGCGAACCTAAGCCTACGCATCCGGCATGGGATTTCTATGATTTGCAGAAGGACCCGCACGAAAACCACAATGTATATGATAACAAAGAATATGCTCCCATCATCAAGCAGATGAAAGAGGAGATGATGAGACTGCGCAAAGAAGTAGGCGACAGGGACGAGCAATATCCGGAGATAGAGAAGCTAATTATAAACAGTTCTGCAACAAGGGAATAAATATTACATCCTAGCGGGAAGCGATATTGTACCCTCACTCAACCAAGCTCCCTAAAGAAAGCCATTCGTATGGCGTTCCGCGTTTTCTGTCATAGCCCATTCCGCAGGAGTTTACCGAGTTAGAAGGTGACACAAAGATACACTAAATAATGTGACTCCGAAGCATTTCGCACACAAATATCAAGATAATCGACAACGGAAAAGGGGATTCCCTTTCACATCCTTTTCATACCCCCCAGATAAACTTTACAAAAAAAAGCCTATCTTTGTAGCCAATAGAAATAATTACCGTGGATATTTATGACGAAAGACTCCTTTTGTAGAAGACAGACAGACTGCGTACAATGTTCCAGAACAACCTCCAACGCCCTTATACACAGAAGACAGGACAAGGGGTACCATTATCCACCGGACAAGTGTACGCAAAACTGCATGCTGTTTATAATGGAAGGCGAGTTGCTGGTCAATAGCGCAGAATATCCGGGCACTACGCTACACAAAGGTCAATTCATCCTGCAAGCCATCGGCTCCAAAATGGAAATATTGGCATTGACAGACGTAGAATACATTGTTTATTGGTTTAACGAGCTGCCGCTAATTTGTGAAGACCGCTACCGCGAGATTCTCCAGGAAGCGGAAGCGCCGCTGACATACACCCCGCTGGAGATGACTCCCCGGTTTGAGAACCTGGTGAAGGAACTGGCAAACTACATAGACGAAGTGCCGCCATGCGATAAAATCCTCGAAGTGAAATGCCAGGAACTGATATATGTCCTCACCTGGTATTATCCCCTCCCCCAACTGCGTTTCTTCTTCTACCCGATAAGCACCTATACGGAAAGCTTCCACTACTTTGTCATGCAAAATTATGGCAAGGTGAAGAATGTGGAAGAATTTGCCCACCTGGGCGGATACACCACTACGACCTTCCGCAGGCTTTTCAAAAATATGTATGGCGTACCCGTCTACGAATGGATTCTGGAAAAGAAGAGAGAAGGCATCCTGGACGACCTTCAACACACCAAAGAACGCATCACCGAAATCAGCAACCGCTACGGCTTCGACTCCCTTTCCCACTTCGCCCACTTCTGCAAAGCCTCCTTCGGAGACACCCCACGCGCCCTGCGCACCCGGGCGGCGAAAGGGGAAAAGATTGGAAAGATTTAAGAAAGTCCGGCGTGAGGTTCCTTATTAAAGAATAATTTCTTTAATTCTTTGGTTAATCAAGGTATTTGCTCTATTTTTGCACCTTATATATAAGGTGTAAGACGGCGAAATTATAGTTCTAACAATTAAATAATTTAAAATCAATCATTTATGTGGTTAAGTAATTCATCTGTAGGAAGGAAAGTGGTGATGAGCGTAACAGGTATCGCCCTTGTCCTGTTTCTAACGTTTCACATGGCGATGAACCTCGTTGCTATCCTCTCCGCTGAGGGGTATAACCTGGTTTGTGAATTCCTGGGAGCAAACTGGTATGCTTTGGTGGCTACCGCCGGACTGGCTGCCCTCTTCGTGATTCACATCATTTATGCCTTCTGGCTGACAATGCAGAACCGTAAGGCACGCGGTAACGAACGCTATGCAGTGGTGGAAAAGCCTAAAACCGTGGAATGGGCTTCGCAAAACATGCTGGTACTCGGCATCATTGTTCTGCTGGGTCTGGGCTTGCATCTCTTCAACTTCTGGTCTAAAATGCAGTTGCCCGAACTGATGTACCAAATGGGCAACCTGGGTGTGAACACGGCGTATGCTGCCGACGGTGTATACCACATCCAACAGACTTTCTCCAATCCGGTGTACGTAGTACTCTATCTTGTTTGGCTGGCTGCCCTGTGGTTCCACCTCACTCACGGATTCTGGAGCGCAATGCAAACGCTGGGATGGAACAACAAACTGTGGATCAACCGTTGGAAGTGCATCTCCAACATCTACTCAACAATCGTAGTTGTATGCTTCGCATTGGTAGTTGTTATCTTCTTCATCAAATCGCTCGTATGCAGCGGTGCTTGCTAAATAGAAAATTGTAAATGAATTAAATTGTAAAGAGTATTATGATTAAAATAGATTCAAAGATTCCAGAAGGCCCGGTGGCTGAGAAATGGACCAATTATAAAGCTCACCAGAAATTGGTGAATCCCGCTAACAAACGCCGTTTGGACATCATCGTCGTAGGTACCGGTCTGGCTGGTGCTTCCGCCGCTGCTTCTCTAGGAGAAATGGGTTTCAGAGTATTTAATTTCTGTATTCAGGACTCTCCGCGCCGCGCTCACTCTATCGCCGCACAAGGTGGTATCAATGCTGCGAAGAACTATCAGAACGATGGTGACTCGGTATACCGCTTGTTCTATGACACAGTGAAAGGTGGCGACTACCGTGCACGCGAAGCAAACGTATACCGCCTGGCAGAGGTTTCCAATAATATCATTGACCAGTGCGTGGCACAAGGAGTTCCTTTCGCACGCGAATATGGCGGTACGCTGGACAACCGTTCTTTCGGTGGCGCACAGGTATCCCGTACATTCTACGCTAAAGGACAGACCGGACAGCAGTTATTGCTGGGCGCCTACTCGGCACTGAACCGTCAGGTGAACGCAGGCACTGTGAAACTCTACACCCGCTATGAAATGCAGGATGTAGTGATTATCGACGGTCGCGCCCGCGGTATCATCGCTAAGAACCTGATTACAGGTAAGCTGGAACGCTTTGCCGCTCACGCAGTAGTCATCGCTACGGGCGGATACGGTAACGCATACTTCTTGTCTACCAACGCTATGGCATGTAACTGTACGGCCGCTATGTCTTGCTACCGCAAAGGCGCCGTATTCGCTAATCCGGCTTATGTGCAAATCCACCCGACTTGTATCCCCGTACACGGCGACAAGCAATCGAAGCTGACTTTGATGTCAGAGTCTCTGCGTAACGACGGACGTATCTGGGTTCCGAAGAAGAAAGAAGATGCAGTGAAACTCCAAAAGGGCGAAATCAAAGGAAGTGATATTCCCGAAGAAGATCGCGACTACTACTTGGAACGCCGCTATCCGGCATTCGGTAACCTCGTTCCGCGTGACGTTGCCAGCCGTGCCGCCAAAGAACGCTGCGACGCAGGCTTCGGTGTAAACAACACAGGCTTGGCCGTATTCCTCGACTTCTCCGAAGCCATCAACCGCTTAGGCATCGATATTGTTTTACAACGTTATGGCAACCTCTTCGATATGTATGAGGAAATCACTGACGTTAATCCCGGTGAACTGGCAAAAGAAATCGGCGGTGTGAAATACTACAACCCGATGATGATTTATCCGGCTATCCACTATACCATGGGTGGTATCTGGGTGGACTACGAACTGCAAACCACCATCAAGGGCTTGTTCGCTATCGGTGAATGTAACTTCTCCGACCACGGCGCCAACCGCCTGGGTGCATCTGCATTGATGCAAGGTCTGGCAGACGGATACTTTGTACTGCCTTACACTATCCAGAACTACCTTGCCGACCAGATTACAGTTCCACGCTTCTCTACCGACCTGCCCGAATTTGCCGAAACAGAAAAAGCCGTTCAAGCCAAGATAGATAAGTTCATGAGCATCCAGGGTAAAGAATCTGTTGATTCCATCCACAAGAAACTGGGCCATGTGATGTGGGAATACATGGGTATGGGACGTACGGCAGAAGGTCTGAAAGAAGGTCTCGCCAAGCTGAAAGAAATCCGCAAGGAATTCGAAACCAACCTCTTCATCCCCGGCTCTAAAGAAGGCATGAACATCGAGCTCGACAAAGCTATCCGCCTCTATGACTTTATCATCATGGGCGAACTCGTAGCCTACGATGCATTGAACCGTAACGAAAGCTGCGGCGGCCACTTCCGCGAAGAATACCAGACAGAAGAAGGAGAAGCAAAACGTGATGACGAAAACTACTTCTACGTAGCATGCTGGGAATATCAGGGAGATGACACAAAAGCTCCGGTATTGCACAAAGAACCGCTGGTATACGAAGCAATCAAGGTTCAAACACGTAACTACAAGAGCTAATCGGCGAAGTTTAAACATTTAAAAGAATTAGAAGACAATGGATAAAAATATATCATTTACACTGAAGGTATGGCGCCAAGCCGGTCCGAAAGCTAAAGGCGCTTTTGAAACCTACCAAATGAAAGATATCCCCGGTGATACTTCGTTCCTCGAAATGATGGATATTCTGAACGAACAACTCATCAGTGAAGGAAAAGAACCGATTGCATTCGACCACGACTGCCGCGAAGGTATCTGCGGTATGTGCTCACTCTACATCAATGGCCGTCCTCACGGTCCTGCTACGGGTGCTACTACTTGCCAGATCTACATGCGCCGCTTCAACGACGGTGACACTATCACTGTTGAACCGTGGCGTTCTGCCGGCTTCCCGGTTATCAAGGACTTGATTGTAGACCGCACTGCTTACGACAAGATTATGCAGGCAGGAGGTTATGTAAGTGTACGTACAGGTGCTCCGCAGGATGCCAACGCTATCCTGATTCCGAAACCCATCGCCGACGAAGCAATGGATGCAGCTTCCTGCATCGGTTGCGGTGCTTGTGTGGCTGCATGTAAGAATGGCTCTGCTATGCTGTTCGTTTCTGCCAAGGTCAGCCAGTTGAACCTGCTGCCTCAAGGCAAACCGGAAGCATATCGCCGCGCCAAAGCTATGTTGTCTAAGATGGACGAACTGGGCTTCGGTAACTGCACCAACACTCGCGCTTGCGAAGCTGAGTGCCCGAAAAACATCTCTATCAGTAATATTGCCCGCCTGAACCGCGACTTTATTATAGCCAAGCTGAAAGACTAAAACCAGAAGCTTGATTTGATTAATAAGGAATATCCTGGGTGACTTGTCGCCTGGGATATTCTATTTTTTATAGAACAGCCCTAACCTCCTCGCTATCCGGCAAGCCTCGATAGAATTGTCCACTTGAAGCTTTTCCAGAATATTCTGCCGATGCCTGCTGACAGTATTCACACTTATCGACAACATCCGCGCAATATCTTTACTCATCTTCCCTGCATCTATCAACTGTAATACCTCTTTCTCTCTGTCCGACAACAAGTCGTTACAATTTTGTTTTTCCAAACCTGACACTTGCCCGTCCGCCGAATTGATGATAGCGCAACTGAATGACACCTCTACGGAGAAATTATAAAGGCATAAAGCCAGCCATACACTCCCGTTCGCATGACTCGCAATATAAAACATGCGATGCAAGACATATACATACTTGCCAGAACGGTCGCGCATACGTATATGATTGGCAAGATAATAATCCGTACGTTTTCTCTTGGGAACACTCTTCAAAAAGTGAAAGAAACGAAGTTCCTGCAAATGCTTTTCCAATAAATCATCCGGATGAATCCGCTTAAATATATCTTCCTCCCATATAGAATGAATCCTTTGGGGAGAATCCTGCTTTGCCAAGCCCAAACATTCTGCCGTGCCACCATAATAAATATAACTGGTATTAGCCCTCATATCGCTCAATACGGCTATGGCGTTTTCTATCCGTGCATAAACGGAAGCAATATATTTGCACTCTTCCAAACGAGCCGCCTGTTGCCGGTCTTCTTCTGTAAATTCCTGCTTCAGCAGTTCATTATTCAATTGGTTGACAATGTTCATGGCAAATCTTCGAAGAAAAAATGGTTAATATTCAGTATTGCCGCTTCGCAGGCAACCCTCTATCTTTGCAAAGATAACATAGGCGGATATTTTATTGAATTAAATAACAGAAAAAATGAAGAAAGTATTTTTTAGTTTATTAGCGACTCTTACAGTCCAAATGGCTCTGGCACAGACTCTCGAAAAGATGCAATGGTTCAACGAACCGGAAACATGGGAAATTCAAAACAAAACCCTCTCCATGTTTGTCACTCCCCAAAGTGATTATTGGCGTATTTCCCATTATGGCTTCACCGTAGACGATGCTCCTTTCTATTATGCAACATACGGAGGAGAGTTTGAAGCAAAAGTCAAAATCACGGGAGATTACCAAAAACGTTTCGACCAAGCAGGACTAATGCTCCGCATCGATGCGGAAAACTATATCAAAGCAGGCATTGAGTTTGTAGATGGAAAGTTTAACCTAAGTACGGTAGTCACCCACACGACTAGCGACTGGAGCGTAATCTCTCTCGAAAAGCCCATTCCCTACATCTGGATTAAAGCCGTCCGCCGACTGGACGCTG
>JAUUNK010000331.1 GCA_030844565.1 Bacteroides ovatus | reverse complement strand
CTCGGGAGAGCCCACAACTACGAAAGCGAAGCGTGTAGTTATAGTGGGCTATAACTGGAAGCCGTTCTTCTTTTCCGGTGATTGGCTGCGCACCCCTTTGGCGGACTGGAGCTGCCTTTTTCTTTCAATCTGTTTCTGTAAGTATTCGTTCAAGTCCTTGCATCCTCTGTAAATCTGCGAAGCGTCCCGGATGTACCGCTCTCTGCCGTATTCCATGCGGATTTGCCGGAGTGCTTCCAGTCCTGCATGGTCGTTGTCGAAAAAGCAGTGGATGCGTTCGTAATTGCCCAACGGATAGAGAGCCTTGTTTACATTCGATACGGAGTTCAATACAATGTAGTCCTGCCCGTCCAATTCCGGATAATTTGGGCAGCTCTCTTGTCTCAATGTCAAAAAGGAGAGGTAGTCCATAAATCCCTCGAACACATAACAGGTATTCCTCGCTTTTCCCGACTGCCTGATGTGGGAGATTTCCTTTGGGGCGATGCAGCCCTTGAAATAGCGGTTGCGGATTTCATATCCACACGAACCATTGGGAAAGGCGATGGCAAAGTACCGCTTGCCGTTGTGAGTGAAACGTGCTTCACTACATTCTCTTTTCGCCAGTTTTATGTTAATTCCTCTACCTTGTAAGTAGGCAAGCAGGGCAGTAGATGACAGCGGAACAATCTCCAACTGTTGGAAGCTCGGCTCGGAAGAGTTTTGCTTTCCAAAAGAGAAAGATACCGGGCGCACGTGCGGTGTCTGCTCTGCTATCCGTTTCAAGATGTAAGGTACATGGTCGGTAGCGTACAGGTGTGCAGCCAGTTCTATGATACCACCACCTTTACCCAAACCGAAGTCATACCATTGTTCACGTTCGGTATTTACCTTGAACGAGGCTTCGGCTTCTTCCCTTAACGGTGATTTATACCACAGATTGACACCTTGTTGCTTGACGGGAGAATATCCTAAACTATGCAGATAATCCGCTATTCTGATTTGCTTGGCTGTCTGTATATCCATAAAATGATTGTTTTAGTAGTTGGTGAATTGGTTTATTTTTCTTTTTGCCCGTACCTTTTTAGGAAGTACGGTCTATAATCACTTCACTAAATTCTCGTATATATAGGATACGGTAATAAAGTGAAGTGATTTAGTCCCATTCCCCAAGCACTTCACTATATTCCTAATATATACACCCCGAGAATAAAGTGAAGTGATTGCAGGGAAATGGGCTAATAGTGGAAGTCAGGCATGAATGTGTATTTTCTGCCTGTCTCCTGCACTATCATCCGTTTGTTGCGGAGCATGGTGATGAGCGATACCGCCTTTTTATGGTTCAGCTTTACACCCACTGACATATAGGTCTTGATTAAGGCATCTTCCAGTTCCTTGTAGCCGTATTCCTCTTTCAGCCCGAAAACGGCTTCCAATGCGATACGGTGCTGCTGCTCGGTGATATGCCTGTAAGGGTCGAACTTCTCTTCTTCGGGTCTTCCCGGCTTCTTTGTTTCAGGTTTGTATCCCTCAATGAGTTCGGGAAGGGCTTTGTCGTTGATACGGAATGCGAAAGGCTCAAAGTCCATTGCCCGGATGTGAATGGCTGAAACATGGCTGATGTCACCGTTGCCCTTGTCCTTTTCTACCTGCAATACGGTTTCCGCCTTGTTGTTCAACTCCGTACCAATGTGCCCTCTTGCGTTCTCATCCCCTTTGTTCTGATGCAGTATCGTATGGATATGTATCTGCCTGTCGTCCGTCCACTGCATCAGCTTGGATATGATGCGTGTTGATTCACTGGGGCTGTTGATGTCATACACCATATCCCGTATGCCGTCTATAATTACAAGACCGATTTCGGGTGTATTGTAAATAGCCTGTTCCACAATCCTGATACGCTGCTCAGGCGTGTATTTTCTTAAGGCAAGAAATTCAAGATTCTCATTGTCCCTATCATCTGGCAAACCAGCCATTCGCAAAATGCGCGTCATGACTTTCAGACAATGGTAAGGGCTTTGCTCTGTATCAACATAAAGCACTTTCCGCTTATCTTCAGGCAGTTCAGCCACATACCGCAGCACTGTGCCGTTCTTCAATGCAGCGGCTACGATAGCCGATACATTGAACGTTTTTTTACTTTTGGCTTTGCCGATGGATGCGCTGAAATTACCCAATGTCCCAATGACAGAATCATGTACTTTAAGGATTTCAGGTGCTTTCTCATAACTTTTCGACAGGCTCAAACGTGAGGCTTGCCAAAGGATTATGGCTTCTTCAGCCGATATTTCCTTAGTCTCTTTCATATAGTCCATAGCCATGCCTCCCGTTATTTCCGTCCTCCTGTTTTCTTTCCAGCCAGTTCAAGGGCAAGCTCAACATCCACGATAATCTTACGTCCTATCTGAGTGATTGCCTTGTCAATCTTTCCGCTTTTCTTGATACGGTTGGCGGTGGGTAGGCTGCACCCGAACAGTTTGGCTATGCCCAGTATTCCGTACACATATTTTCTTTCTGTGTCTGTAATGGGCTGTGGCTGCGTTTCCGTTTGACGGGAAGCGTGCTTACTTAGGAATATGAACTCTTCACCTGTCATCTGCCAGACGGGTTTTGATAATAATTCTTGAAGATTTTTCATCGTTCAATCTATTTAGTCGTTTAACAATCAGCCCTGCGCACTGGCTGTTATCTCTGTTCTCGAACGATGCAAAATTAGGTAGGGTTGTAAGTGGTAAGGATGTGGTTGATATAAATGGAATATCTTGTTATTTATCTGAATATCAGATAATAAAAATACCACTCAAAAATTTAATTTGAGTGGTAAAAGTGGTTGTTTCGTAAAATGTCAGGGCATATCACAGATTATCGGAATATACCATCCATTTCTTTGGCAAATTTCCGGTTGCTGTCACTGGGGAAATCGGAAACAGGCTCTTTGTACTTTGACTTGTAGTAGCTTTCCTCAATATCCAATATTTTCAGGATATTCCTCTTCCAATTCTCCCTGTCCTGTTTGGGCAGTTTTTCGCTCATCAGGAATATCAGATAGCAGGTACGTATTTTTTCTCTCGGTCTGATTTGGGGTTTGGTGTCGCTTGGTAGCAGGTTCATGCAGGTATAGAAATCATGTTCGGAAATATTCTCGAACTGTTCTCCCACGCAGGTTACATGAATGAGCGAAAGCAGTTCCATATTGAAATACTCAGTCTGTTTCGTTCCCAGCACTTCTTCCTGTATGTTGGGGGCATTTGGTTCTTGTTCGGCTGGCTCTTCCGGCTCGTTTGTTTCATCAAATACATATTTCGCCAATGTCTCTTTGAGGTGGCAGCCCAGCCGATAGATTTCATTGAAACGGCTTTTTGCATATTGCAGGGCTTTCTCTCTGGTCTGTTTTTGCAGATCGTAGAGTTCGGTCAGCTTGTTTTTTTTCTCCTCGTATTCATCTTTGCACCGTTCATATTCCATTTCCGCACGCTTTTCATCCTCTGCAGTGTGTTCCCGATAACCTATGGAATCGTATCGGTGGTATGCTTCGTTTAGCGGAGCATGGAGCTTGGTCGTCTTGTATTGCTGTTCTTCTATGGCTTCTTTATAGATTTCTGAAACTCGGAAGCAGATATTGTAAACGGTCTGTTCATCCGGCATACATCCTTTCTTGTAATAACTTATGTTTTCGCATACTTCCTTTTTCAGGCTATTCAGAATCAGTGTGTATTGCTCCTGTGGAAGATGAAACACCAGTTCAAGAATGGCTGTTTCAAGAACCGTTACATCATTGTAGTCCAGATAGAACTTGGTAATGAATTTCTGCTTTTCAAAAGAGAAACCTTTATTATCAAACCAGTCTTTATATATTCTGTTCAATTCTCCGTATCGGGGAATCAGCGTTGTAATTACATCTTTCATGGACGCAACTATTTTTGAGTGTTATTGTCTTTGTCAAGGAAAGAGGCCAGTTCTTCTTCCACTTCTTCCACGCTGGGCAACGCTGATTTCAGTTTCTCGGGAATCGCTTTGCTCAATTGGTAATCGCTGATGCCGATGGGCTGGTCATAGCCTGTCAATGCGTATTGTGCCACAACTTCGTCTTTTCCCTTGCATAGCAACAACCCGATAGTCTTGTTGTCATTCTCTCCCCTCAGTTTATCATCCACCACATTGATGTAGAAGTTCAGTTGTCCTGCATACTCCGGTTTGAATGGGGTAGCCTTTAATTCTACCACGATATATGCGTGCAACGGAATGGAATATAGAATCAGGTCGGCAAAGAAATCGCTGTTTCCGACTTGGAAGTGCTTCTGCCGGGCAACGAAGGCAAAACCGTTGCCCATTTCCAACAGGTAGCGGGTAACGTGTTTCACCAGCTGTTCTTCAATATCCCTTTCGTCTGCTTTTTCTTTGGCTCCTGCCAAATCAAAGATGTACGGGTCTTTGAGTAGGTAATTGGCAAGGTCGCTTTGTGGAGCCGGAAGTGTGGTCGTGAAATTGTTTACCTTGTTGTTGCTGATTTGTCGGCTATACAAATCACTGTCAATTTGCATTTTCAATACATTGCTGCTCCATCCTATTTCCACAGACTGCTTCATGTACCAGTAGCTTAGACCTAAAGGTAGCGAACTGTCAAGTATAGTCATTTGGCTTGTCGAGTTTATTTTGGCTTTAGGAGA
>JAUUNK010000034.1 GCA_030844565.1 Bacteroides ovatus | reverse complement strand
CATATTTCTGACTTATTATCTATAAAATATTGAGTAATAATCGGTTGTAAATACAGTGACTGTTCTAATTTAAATAATATAGTATGGCCTGAGAAAATTACTCGAATTCCAGAGTATACTTTTAGAAATTGTAAAAGCCTAACTTCTATTGAAATTCCTAATACGGTTACTGCAATAGGAGAATATGCTTTCTCTGGTTGTGGCTTTGAAAATATAACTTTACCCACTTCTTTACGTACTATCGGAGCCAGAGTATTTGCTGAATGTATTTTAAAAAGTATTACTCTTCCTGAAGGAGTAGAGAGCATTGAGAGAGAGGCCTTTGCTTCTAACAAAAACTTGAAACAGTTCGTTATTCCTGCATCGGTAAAGATGGTAGGCCAAAACGTTATATACGGATGTCCTAATATAACTTCAATTATATGGCAGTCGAATGCCAAAATCCCCCATGTAGGATATGATGTTGATCCGAATTGCCTCCTTTATATTCCTTCGGGTGACATAAATACGGCAGAGTGCGGACTCCAAAATATAATTGTAGATGGAAAAGCTCAGAAGATTGTATTAACAGATCAATATCCTTATCATTGTCCTAAAGAGTTTACTGCGGGGGAAGTTATCTATAAACATCAATTCACGAAGATAACTGTCCCTAATACTTCTCGTGGCTGGTACACCCTTTATTTGCCCTTTGATGTAAAGACAATCACTTATAATGATGTTCCTCTATCTCCTTTTGGCAATGACGATGACAACTTGCATTTCTGGCTTCGTTCTTTGACTAGTGATGGTTATAAGAATGAACTAACCATGGAAAAGCAGAAACCCTATATCATAGCCATGCCATATAACACCGAATATTATGATAGCCAATATAATATTTATGGTGAGGTGACTTTTAGTGCAAAGAATAAAGCGGGAATTCCCTTCTCTGTTACAGCAGAACCTGTTCCAGTGGAAGGACCGGATTATTCATTGATAGGTACGTATACTTCCATACCTGCGAAAATTTCTGCTTATCCCATTAACGACGAAGGAAGTGCCTTTGTAGCCTCCCTCCGTGAAACGAAACCTTTTGAGGTCTATGCTATTAACAACTCCCTCGGCACTCAAACGCGTAGCTTCACCCTTGACAACTCAGCTAGAACCCGTACATATCATCCCGTTGGTCGCAAGCCATCTATTACCGATATGTAATCGTCACTCATGTCTAATATAAAACAAACGAAAGAAAAACGATGAAAAAAATAATACTCTTTTTAATACTCTGTTGCGGCTTCTGTTCTTTCAGGGCCGCAGCCCAAGAAATTAAAGCGAAAGGCTTCCAACGCTTGGAACGTGACCTTACCGCCCGTACCAAACCCCGCTTCGACTTGAACGATACCCCCTGCGCATTGGTCCGGGTAGAGGTGCCAATGGCTAAAGAATTCCAGGTAGAGGGCAATGTCATTGGAGAGCCTGTTTATGAGAAAGGAGAAGTACTCGTATATATGACTCGCGGTTCACGTCGTCTGACACTGAAACACGAAAAGTATGGCGTACTTCGGTATGAGTTTCCCGAGAAACTAGAAAAGCAAGTCGTCTATGAACTATCCTTAAAACTTATTGAAGACAAGAATAATAAACTTCGTACACTCGTAATGCCTGTTTTTAGTTATGGGCAGTACGAGCAGATGTCATACGGACTGATGGTCGGCATAGTGAAACGTACCGGTGGATACATCAAAGTGAAGACCGACTTCGGTAGTGTTGCTTCCGACTTTGAACAGGAGGAAGCGGAGGCTAACTACTGGTACACCGGCACCGAAAAGAACAGCCGTTTCTCTATAACCGGAGGTGTGCTGCAACGGCTGGGAAAGATAGTTTATCTCTATGTCGGCGGGGGCTACGGCATGCGCAATTATGCGAAAGAAATAGCCGGAGAAGTGGAAGGAAAAGAAAATCCCTGGGTAAAACTCAAAAACAAGTCTTATCAGGGATACGAAGCTGAGCTGGGCGGCATTATCCGTTTCGGCGGAGTAGCCATCTCATTGGGTGTGCAGACCAACCAGTTTAAGACAGTAGAAGGCAATGTAGGAATAGGAATTATGTTCTAAAAAATATCAAAAAGCTATGTTAGGGAAATACGTATTGTGTTGTTTGTTCTTGCTGACGGGTGGAATATCTTCTGCTTTTTCACAAGTCAGATATGCACAGGTGGATGCAGCCGCCATGTCTATTCCGGAAGAGTATACGAGGTCGGTAGATTCGTTGGCGCTTTATATCAACCGGAACTTTCTGGGAGATGAAATGAAGTTGCGGGCGGTTTATGTCTGGATGATACATCATCTGAAATACAATGTATATACCACTTTCGTTTCCCGTGATGAAGTCCCCGATGAGAATAAGGAATTGGCGCGTACGCTGAGAAGCCGTGAGGGAGTGTGCCGCCAGTTTGCCATGCTGTTTAAAAACGTGGCGCAGAAAATGGGTATTCCGGCTTACACGGTTCCGGGGTATAATAAAAACGGGAAGGTGGTGCTTCCCGAACCGCATGAGTGGTGTGCCGCCAGAATTGGTTCTCAATGGTATCTTTTCGACCCAACTTACGGGATGGGATATATAGAAAATTACAAGTTTGTCTCCTCCCCCAATACCTCTTTCTTCAAGCTGTCGCCGGGAGAGCTGATAAGTACGCACATGCCCTTCGACCCGTTGTGGCAGTTGCTCGAGCGCCCTTACTCTTTCCCCGAGTTCGACAACGGAATTGTGGATGAGCAACGGCGTGTACCTGTGTTTCATGTGGCAGATTCCTTGGCAAAGTATGCCCGGCAAACTCATCTCCAGAGGATGATAGCAGCCAATGCGCGTGTGCTTGCCAACGGAAGAGCCAATCGGCTGGTGGAATATTTCCTGCAACTCACCCAAGCCAACATACAGATTGCCCGCAAAGGAGAAGTTTACGGCATCTACAAGCAAACAGTGAAGTTGCAAAACGAAGCGGTAGACCTTATCAACCTGTTTATCCAGTACCGTAACTCCTACTTCCAGCCCGAAAAAGAAGAAAGGGAAGTGAGGCACATGGTAGAAGAACCGGAAATGATGGCAACTCAGGCGGACAGCCTCATCCATACCATCCGGGAGATTCCTCCCCAGTATGAAACAGGTATCCGAAACCTGAGGAAATCCATTATGGAACTTGCCGCTAAGGTCTTCAAGCAAAAGCTTTTTGTAGAAAAGTATTACGCAACCAAGCCTTCGCAACGCAAGAGTTTGTTTAGTGAACCCTGATGCCGCATACATTTATCTTCTATAGAAAGAGATGAAACTTAAATAAAAGCCCTACCTTTACTCCCCATAAATACTTTTTTATGGAGAACAGACAAAAATTGTCTATCCCCCAGTGGGCTATGGAAGACCGTCCACGGGAAAAGATGATGGAAAAGGGGGCGGAAGTGCTGAGCGACGCCGAATTGCTGGCGATACTCATCGGCTCGGGAAACACAGAGGAGAGTGCCGTAGAACTGATGCGCCGCATGCTTCTTTCGTGTGGCAACGACCTCAACGCCCTTGCCAAGTGGGAAGTGACCGACTATTCCCGCTTCAAGGGGATGGGACCGGCAAAAAGCATCACCATCATGGCTGCCCTCGAACTGGGCAAAAGACGCAAACTCCAAGGAGTGAGCGAACGAGCTAAAATCTCTTGCTCGGCAGACATATATAAGATTTTCCAACCACTGATGTGCGACCTCCAACAAGAAGAATTCTGGGTATTGCTCTTAAACCAAGCTTGCAAAGTGATAGACCGTGTGAGAATCAGCAGCGGAGGAATCGACGGGACGTATGCCGACGTACGTTCCATCTTGAGAGAGGCTCTTTTGCAACGTGCCACCCAAATAGCGGTTGTCCACAACCATCCTTCGGGCAACTGCCGACCCAGCCGCGAGGACACCAATCTGACACAACATATCCGCGACGGAGCCCGGACGATGAACATTCGGCTGATAGACCACGTTATTGTTTGTGAAGATAAGTTCTATAGTTTTGCCGACGAAGGGCTTGTCTGAATAGATTTATTATTATATTTGCGAGGTAAAAGTTACCGATATGACAAAATTTGAAATAGAAGAAAAGATAGTAAATATGCTAAAGACCGTATACGACCCGGAAATCCCGGTAAATGTATACGACTTAGGACTGATTTATAAGATAGATGTGGTAGATAACGGAGAAGTAGTCATCGACATGACGCTGACAGCTCCCAACTGCCCTGCTGCCGATTTTATCATGGAAGATATCCGCCAGAAAGTGGAATCGGTGGAAGGCGTCTCGGCAGCAATTATCAACCTTGTTTTTGAGCCCGAATGGGACAAGGACATGATGAGCGAAGAAGCAAAGCTGGAACTCGGATTCTTGTAATATAAAAACATTTGCAATTCAAATGAAAAACGTTTATTTCCTTTCGGATGCACACCTCGGTTCCCGCGCCATCGAGCACGGGCGTACGCAGGAACGGCGTCTGGTGAACTTCCTTGATAGTATCAAACATAAGGCGTCTGCCATCTACCTGTTGGGAGATATGTTCGACTTCTGGTATGAGTTCCGGTTAGTTGTGCCCAAAGGTTATACCCGTTTTTTAGGTAAACTCTCTGAATTGACGGACATGGGAGTGGAAGTGCATTTCTTCACCGGTAACCATGATATTTGGTGTGGTGACTATCTGACGAAGGAATGCGGAGTGATTCTCCACCGCCATCCCCTGACGACAGAGATTTATGGCAAGGAGTTTTATCTGGCGCATGGTGACGGTTTAGGCGATCCGGACAAGAAATTCAAACTGCTCCGTGCCATGTTCCACAGTCAGACGTTGCAAAACCTTTTCTCCATGCTTCATCCCCGGTGGAGCGTAGACTTGGGATTGACATGGGCGAAGCACAGCCGCCTGAAACGTGCTGAAGGAAGAGAACCGGACTACATGGGAGAAGACAAAGAATACCTGGTGCTCTACACCAAAGAGTATCTTAAAGTGCATCCCAACATCAACTTCTTTATTTATGGTCATCGCCACATTGAGTTGGACCTGATGCTGAGTGCGACTTCCCGCATATTGATTCTGGGAGATTGGATTAATTACTTTTCGTATGCCGTGTTCGACGGCGAGAATCTCTTCTTGGAGACTTATATAGAGGGAGAGACGGTGGTGTAACTTTGTTTAGCTCATGCATATTTTTCGATTATAATCGAAAAAGTGAATAAAGTAGGCGAGATTTTCGATTATAATCGAAAGTTTCTATATTTGTAGAAAACTATTCGACTATGGACGAAAGATGGAAGGCTTTGGAGAAATACAACCTCTGGAAAGGAAATACTTATCAGTTAGGGTTGGAGAGGACTTCTTACTTGGAGAAGATTCATGCTTTTCTAGGTAGCAGGTTGGTGAAAGTGCTTGTTGGACAACGCCGTTCCGGTAAAAGTTATATCCTGCGGCAGATAGCTTCCCGACTTGTATCGGAGTTGGGAGTGAATCCTGATAATATCCTCTATATAAATAAGGAGTACTTAGAGTTTGACTTTATCGAAGATTATAAGGAGCTGGAGAAACTGTACCGGCTCTATCGGGAGAGAATGAAACCGGAAGGAAGGGTCTACCTGTTTTTCGACGAAATACAGAACGTTAGCGGATGGGAAGTGTTTGTCAATTCTCATTCGCAGGATTTTGTAGAGGAGTGCGAAATATTTGTGAGCGGTTCCAATTCAAAGTTGCTTTCCAGTGAGCTTGCCACCCTGTTATCGGGGCGGTATGTGGAGTTTCATATATTCCCCTACAGCTACTCCGAATATCTTCAGTGGATGCACGATGATGCCGACCGTGCTTCTTACATGGCTTATTTGCGGAAAGGGGGATTGCCGGAATTATATAACCTGCCTACGGTGGAGTCGGAGAAACAATATGTGGCTTCGGTGAAAGACACTATATTGTTGCGGGATATAGTGAAGCGGAAACCGGTGCGGGATGTAAAGTTGCTGGACGACATTTTCATTTATTTAGTGAACAATGCAGCCAATCTGCTTTCCATTCAGAACGTGGTCAACTTCTTTAAGTCCAAGAATCGGAAAGTTTCTTATGACACGTTGGCGAATTATATCGGTTATATAGAGGAGGCTTTTCTTGCCTATAAAGCGGAACGCTACAACATAAGGGGCAAAGATGTGGTGGCGGGCAATTGCAAATACTATCTTAACGATTTGGCTTTTAAGAATTTCCTTTATCCAGGCTTTGCTTACGGAGTGGGCTATTTACTGGAGAATGCTGTCTACTTGGAACTTCGTCGTTGGGGGTATCAAGTGTATATAGGGTATGTTCGCGATAAGGAAGTGGATTTCGTAGCCATGAAAGACGATAGGGTGGTTTATATCCAGGTCACTTATCTGCTGGAGGCGGAACAGACTGCGGAGCGCGAGTATGCTTCTTTGCTGGCAATAGGTGATAGCTACGAGAAATACGTTGTTTCGATGGATGAAGTGCAGTTCTCTTCGAGAGAGGGAGTGCGGCATGTGCAGGCGTGGAGGCTGAAGGAGGTGCTGGGTAATTAATCTACTTGTAATTTTTATAAAGATGAAAATAAAACTTCTTATCATTCTCTTTGTATTAGTTGGTATTGTAGGCTGCTCTGCCATATCTAATAAATGTTTTGAGAATAATAATATTTATCTCATAGCTACTGGAGGAAGGGATGTAGTGACGACAATGGGGTATACAGACAGATTTGGTAAAATGTTGATTCCTGCTAAATATGAAGAGGCCCGACAGTTTAGTGAAGGTTTAGCAGCGGTTAAACTCAATCGTAAGTGGGGGTTCATTGATAAAAATGATAGTATAATCATTCCTTTTATATATGGTTGGGCCAGTAGTTTTGGAGAATATGGTTTTAAGGGATTATCAATAGTAAAAGTTGATAATGTTCCCGAACGTGCAATTGGTATGACTTCTTTAGGTAAAACCGGATTAATCAATAAAGCCGGTGAGTTGGTAATTCCCATGTCCTATGTATTTATTTCTCCAATCGTGAATGGTTTTGCTTTAATTAATAATGGGTCTGGTATACGGGAGGAAACTCATAGATACAATGGTAAATATGGATTTATTAATAGAAAAGGGAAAGTAGTTATTCCATGTATATATGAAGATGCAGAACCTTTTTCTTATAAAATATCTTTGGTTAAAAGAGCGGGAAAGTGGGGAGGAATAAACTCGAGGGGGAAAGAAATTGTGCCTTGTGTGTTTGATACCCTCTACCGTGATAAAACGGAGCATGACGTTATTATAGGTAAAAAAGGACTTAATAGTGTAAGGATAGATTCTAAGGGAAAAATAATACAGAGAGAATGAGAAAGACACAGAGTTTTTATTATCGGTAATAAAAACGATCTGTGTCTCCATGCTTTTGTGTTCAATCCTTTAATCCTTATTTATACCGTCCCGCTTTCGCAATCCGTTTAGGAATTTCTGTATTATCTATCTTTCCTCCAAAGAGTTGCGAGCCTGCACCGATGGCAAACACCGGAACATATCCGGCAGAGTGTCCGCCGCTAGTCCAGCCTACCATGGCGATTTCGTCCATAACCTCTTTGGCACGTGCCGCCAACGGTTCATTCTTCGAATACATATTTTCTTCGAATGCCACATTCTTCTTTCCGAAGGATCTTTCAAATTCATCCCGTAGTTTCTTTTCTTGTTCCCAAGTGATAGGAAGTTCTTTCCAGAATCCCATCTCTTTGCTGAGAAGAGCTTTCATGTCTTCCCAACTAACTTTGTTGTTCTTAGCTTTCCTCAGGTCCGTCATGCGGTTGGAAAGCACATCGGCAGAGTTTTTCTGGTATTGAAGAGCTTTCAGGTTCATGGCATACTTGCCAGTGCCTAAGGCAATTCCGCCTGTTTCGTGGTCGGCGGTCACTACGATAAGCGTTTCCTTCGGGTGCTTTTTGTAAAATTCGTAAGCTACTTGGATGGCTTCGTCCATATCTATCACCTCGTTGAATACGGTGGCGGCGTCGTTGGCGTGGCAGGCCCAGTCAATTTTTCCGCCTTCTACCATGAGGAAGAAGCCCGGGTTTTTGCCTTGGGTGAGAAATTGAATAGCGCTTTCTGTGATTTGTGCCAGAGTGAGGTCGCCTTCTTTACGGTCAATAGCGTAGGGCAAGCTGCCTGTGTTGGCGCCTTCCTCTTGTATTAGTATCATTTTTTGTGCTTTTGGCGCTTTTTCTTTGAAGTCTTTGTAGCCGCGCGCCAGTGTATATCCTGCTTCTTCGAACATAGGAAAGATGCTCGGAGCTTCCTTTTTGTCGTGCGTGGTGGTGGGTTTCAGAAAGCCCGAACCGGCGTAGAAGTCGAATCCCGCTTTGGGGAGGTCGGTAGCAATTTCGTAATACATGCTACGGTTGGGTTGGTGGGCATAGAAAGCGGCGGGAGTTGCATGGTCAATACTTACGCTGGTGGTGACGCCCACTTTTTTCCCCGATTTCTTAGCTCTTTCGGCTACGCTTTGCAGGCGGTTTTTCTGGTCGTCCAGCCCGATGGCGCCGTTATATGTCTTGCTTCCGGTGGCGAGGGCTGTTCCGGCAGCCGAGGAGTCTGTAACAGAATTGGTTGCAGAAAAGGTGCTTGCCATAGTCCCCACGGGAAACTGTGTAAAGAGCAGAGGTTCTACCCCGATGCGTCCGTTCTGCAATTCGGCACGATACATTTCGGTGCCGTTCACTTGGTTTACCCCCATTCCATCTCCAATGAAATAGAATACATACTTCGCTTGTCCGTTGGCTACAACAGCAATCAGCACGAAGAATAATACGTAAAATAGTCTCTTCATTCGGTTATATTATTTAAAGTTATTGGTTATGGGAACAAAGATAATACTTACAAATCATAATTTCCCCACTTTTGTGGGACAAATAGGCGGTCGGCGGAGAAAAAGAACAGGTCTCCTGTGATTTGATCCGTGCATTGGGCACAGTTTGCATGCCTGCTGACGAGTAGTTTCTCGGTAGGGGAACTCTGGTTTCCTGCGGAGGAAACAAAAGTTTCCTGTCGGGGAAACTGTAGTTCCCAGCTGGGGAAACCAGAGTTTCCTCGAGAAGAAACCCAATAAAGCATGTAGGGGTTTGTAGTCTTCCCGGTAGCTGGGTGGAAATAAAAACAGTGGATGCACTCTTTTTCGCAAAGAGTTGCATCCACTATACCCTTTATTATTATGAGTGTTAGGTGTAAAACGGTGAAAGTTTATGCTTTCACACGTCCTACGTATGACCCGTCACGGGTGTCGATTTCGATAGTTTCGCCTTCGTTGATGAACAACGGAACACGTACTGTGGCTCCTGATTCAACGGTAGCAGGTTTGAGTGTGTTGGTAGCAGTGTCGCCTTTCAGGCCCGGTTCGGTATAAGTCACCTTCATCTGAACTTTGATAGGCATATCTGCATACAGCACTGTTTCGGTAGAAGCATCGGAAACTACATCCAGCACCATACCTTCGAGCAGGAAGTCTACGCCGTTGATAAGGTCGTGGGCAATGGGGTGTTGGTCAAATGTTTCCTGATTCATGAAGATATAATCTTCTCCTTCTTTATATAAGAATTGATAGGGACGGCGTTCTACGCGTACGTCTTCCAGCTTTTCACCGATATTGAAACGGCGTTCAAGGACATAACCGCTCACAACGTCTTTCAACTTCGTACGCATGAAGGTGTTGCCTTTTCCCGGCTTTACGTGCAGGAACTCGATGCAGAAATAAAGTTTCCCATCCATGCGGATGCAGGTTCCGTTCTTGATGTCTTGTGCATTAATCATACTTCTATGTTCTTTATATTATTATGTTATTGAGTCTTTCCGATTCTGTTTCGGGTGCAAAAGTAATCTAAATCAGTAAAAAACACAAAAACTTTTGAGCAAAAATGAGTTATCGCTTGGTTCTTTTAAAAAAAGTCTCTATTTTTGCAGCCCGATTATGTGAATAATAACAATAAAAACAAGATATAATAATGAAAAGAACATTTCAACCCTCTAACAGAAAGAGAAAGAACAAACACGGATTTCGTGAGAGAATGGCTACGGCTAACGGTCGCAGAGTATTGGCAGCACGCCGTGCTAAAGGAAGAAAGAAACTGACCGTTTCTGACGAATACAACGGACAGAAGTAATTTTTTTATCGGATAATCCGAGACGAAATGCAATCAGGGATAAAAGCAGAGCGGAGAGCTCTGCTTTTTTTGTTGCTTATTTTTCTGCAATTCAACTAATTTGTAGTATCTTTGGCGCAGTTTAACAGCAAAGCGTATGACACTAAAAGAGTTTTTTTCTTTCCGGGCGAATAAGTTTTTCTGGATAAATATCATAAGCATGGTAGTGGTGCTGGCAGGCGTGATGTTCGCGGTGTTGAAGGGATTGGATGTCTACACCCGGCATGGAGAAGCCGTCGTAGTGCCCGATGTACAAGGGATGACAGTGAGCGAGGCGGACAGACTGTTTCGCAACCGTGGCTTGGCATGCATTGTTTCCGATTCCAGTTATGTGAAAGATAAACCGGCGGGGATTATTCTCGACCTCAATCCCGGCGCCGGACAGAAAGTTAAAGAAGGACGTACTATCTATCTTACAATCAATACACTTAGTATCCCCTTACGGGTAGTGCCCGATGTGGCGGACAACAGTTCCGTACGCCAGGCGCAAGCCAAGATTATGGCTGCCGGTTTCAAGCTGAATGAGAACGAGCGGGTGACCGGTGAGAAAGATTGGGTGTATGGCGTCAAATATAAAGGGCGGTTGCTGGCGATAGGAGATAAAGTGCCTGTGGGCGCTGCGCTGACTTTGATGGTGGGAAACGGCATGCAGACTGATTCTTTGGCTATCGACTCGGTCCATATAGCCGGAGAATTGTCGGAACCCATTCCGTCGGAGTCGTCAGTGGACGATGATAGCTGGTTTTAATCCATAAATGCCTGATGCAGACATGGTAGAAGAATTTCCGGAAGACATAGAGAATGATATAGACGATATAGAACCGGTCGGTGACGAAGTACAGTTGTATGAGCACTTCCGGGTGGTAGTGGACAAGGGGCAGGCAATGGTGAGGGTGGATAAATACCTCTTCGAACGGATTGTCAATGCTTCGCGAAACCGTATCCAGAAGGCAGCGGAAGGCGGCTTTGTCATGGCGAATGGCAAGCCGGTGAAAAGTAGCTACAAGGTGAAGCCGTTGGACGTGATAACGGTGATGATGGACCGCCCGCGCTACGAAAATGAAATCATTCCCGAAGATATTCCTTTAGATATTGTATATGAAGACAAGTATGTGCTGGTGGTGAACAAGCCTGCCGGACTGGTGGTGCATCCGGGACACGGAAACTATCACGGCACATTGGTAAATGCCCTGGCATGGCATTTCAAAGACAATCCCGATTATGATGCGAATGACCCCCGCCTGGGCTTGGTACACCGCATCGACAAAGATACTTCCGGCTTACTAGTGATTGCCAAGACGCCGGATGCTAAAACAAACCTCGGACTTCAGTTCTATAATAAGACCACCAAGCGGAAATATCGCGCTCTGGTGTGGGGCATTGTGGAACAAGACGAGGGAACGATAGTGGGCAACATTGCCCGCAATCCGAAAGACCGTATGCAAATGGCGGTAATGTCGGACCCTACTGTGGGAAAGCATGCTGTCACTCATTACCGTGTGTTGGAACGTCTGGGCTACGTCACTTTGGTGGAGTGTGTGCTCGAAACCGGGCGTACCCATCAGATACGTGTGCACATGAAGCACATCGGTCACGTGCTCTTCAACGACGAACGCTATGGAGGACACGAAATTCTTAAAGGAACTCACTTTAGCAAATACAAGCAATTTGTAAACAACTGCTTCGACACTTGTCCCCGGCAAGCCTTGCACGCCATGACGCTGGGATTTGTGCATCCCGTCACGGGAGAAGAAATGCACTTTACCTCGGAACTGCCGGAAGACATGGCACGGCTGATAGAGAAGTGGAGAAGCTATATAAGTAATAGAGAAATAGAATGAAACGCACGATTGCAATAATCGGGGGAGGAGATACCTCCGAGATTCAAGTGTCCTTGCGCAGTGCCCAGGGCATTTATTCCTTTTTGGATAAAGAAAGATATGAGGTGTATGTGGTGGAGATGGAAGGACGACGTTGGGAAGTGCAACTACCCGACGGAGGAAAAGCGCCTGTAGACCGCAATGATTTCAGCTTTATGAACGGCACGCAAAAGGTGGTTTTCGATTTTGCCTACATCACTATCCACGGGACACCGGGCGAAGACGGTCGTTTGCAGGGCTATCTGGATATGATGCGTATACCTTATTCTTGTTGCGGAGTGCTGGCGGCTGCCATCACTTACGATAAGTTTGCCTGCAACCAGTATTTGAGAGCTTTCGGCGTGCGCATCGCCGAATCGCTGTTGCTGCGTCAGGGGCAGTTGGTGTCCGACCAAGACGTAATAGAGAAGATAGGTTTGCCCTGCTTCATCAAGCCTAGCTTGGGAGGTTCCAGTTTCGGTGTCACTAAAGTGAAGAGCCGGGAACAGATTCAGCCCGCTATAGCCAAAGCTTTCTCCGAAGCTCGCGAAGTGGTGGTGGAAGCCTATATGCAAGGCACGGAGATAACCTGCGGGTGCTATAAGACGCGTGACAAAGCAGTGGTGTTCCCCATCACCGAGGTGGTGACAAACAACGAATTCTTCGACTACGACGCTAAGTATAACGGGCAAGTAGATGAAATTACCCCTGCCCGCATCTCCGACAATCTTACACAACGGGTGCAGAAGCTGACTTCGGCTATCTACGACATTCTAGGTTGTGAAGGCATCGTCCGGGTAGACTACATTATCACCGAAGGAGAAAAAATCAACCTTCTCGAAGTGAACACCACACCGGGCATGACGGCTACTAGCTTCATCCCCCAGCAAGTGCGTGCTGCCGGACTGGATATTAAAGAAGTGCTGACTGAAATTATAGAGAATAAATTTAACCAATGATAACTTCATGAGTTATGGATATAGCAGAGTTTGATGAAATCCGTCCTTATAATGACGAGGAGCTTCCGGCAATATTCGAGGAGCTGATAGCCGACCCGGCATTCCAGAAAGCCGTGCAGGGGGTGATGCCGAACGTACCCTTTGAGGTGGTGGCGCAACAGATGCGTGCTTGCAAGACGAAACTGGAGTTTCAGAAGACATTTTGTTATGGGCTGCTGTGGAAACTTGCCGCAGACTGTACCGACGGGCTTACTATGGACCACCAGGCAGTGCCGGACAAGACGAAAGCATATACCTATATTTCTAACCATCGGGATATTGTCCTCGATTCGGGTTTCCTTTCCGTCTTGCTCGTAGACGAGGGCATGGACACAGTGGAAATCGCCATTGGCGACAATCTGCTTATCTATCCTTGGATAAAGAAGTTGGTGCGGGTCAACAAGTCGTTTATTGTTCGCAGGGGACTGAGCATGCGCCAGATGCTGGAAGCATCGGCACGTATGTCGCGATACATGCACTATACCATCCGGGAAAAGAACCAGTCCATCTGGATTGCCCAGCGTCAGGGGCGCGCAAAAGACTCGGACGACCGCACGCAGGATAGCGTGTTGAAGATGCTTGCCATTGGCGGCGAAGGAGATTTTATCGAGCGCCTCAAGGAACTGAACATTGTTCCTTTGGCAATTTCTTATGAATATGACCCGTGCGATTTTCTTAAGGCGCAGGAGTTCCAACTCAAGAGGGATATGCCAGAGTATAAGAAGACTACCGGGGATGATTTGATTAATATGCAGACAGGGCTGTTCGGCTATAAAGGTCGGGTACACTTTCAAGTGGGGCTTTGTCTCAACGAATATCTGGACAGCGTGGACCGTTCTTTGCCGAAGTCGGAAATATATAGTCGTCTTTCTGCATGGGTGGACCGCCAGATTCATCGCAACTACCGCATGTATCCGGGTAACTACATAGCCCATGACTTGCTCACTGGCACAGCCGGATTTGCCGGGCACTACACTGCCGGGGATAAACAACGTTTCGAAACGTACATAGAAGGGCAGTTGCAGAAAATACAGATTCCGCAAAAGGACGTAACTTTCTTGCGGGAGAAGTTGTTGTGGATGTATGCCAATCCATTAAGGAATTATTTAGCAGCTAATGAGAACTAAATTATGTGGAAGATGAGTCATTTATTTGCAGGTTTTTTCCTGTTTGTTTCTTCTCTTTTCTCCTGCCAGCAGCAGGGAAAAGATTTCAAGTCGCTCTCTGTGGACGACTTCTCTTCGTTGATTGAAGACAAAGAAGTGCAGAGGCTGGATGTGCGTACAATGGGTGAATATTCCGAAGGGCATATCGCCGGGACCATTAACATCAATGTGATGGACAGCTCTTTTGAAGCGATGGCGGATTCGCTGCTTCAGAAAGACAAACCTGTGGCATTGTATTGCCGTAGCGGGAAACGGAGTAAGAAAGCGGCGGGCATATTGAGCAAGAAAGGGTATAAGGTGTATGACCTCGATAAAGGCTTCATTGCCTGGCAGGAAGCGGGCAAAGCAGTAGAGAAGAAATAGGAGAGGGGAAAGGAGTTAAAGGAGACAAGAAGGCATCGGTTCTTCCTCTCCTCTAACTCCTTTCTTTCTCCCTATTTTTCTTTCAATCCTTCCAAAAGACGTTTCAGCACCACTGTTGCAGATATTTCCCGGTTGGCAGCTTCAGGAATAACAATAGACCGGGGGCTTTCGATAACTTCATCTGTGACAATCATGTTTCTTCTCACCGGGAGGCAATGCATGAAATAGGCATTATTAGTTACCGCCATTTGACGATCGCTGACTGTCCAGTTGCGGTCTTTGCTTAATATCTGGCCGTAGTTCTCTCCAGTATAGGCAGCCCAGTTCTTGGCGTACACGAAATCTGCTCCTTCAAATGCTTTCATCTGATCGTATTCTACTTTGGCATTCCCCACAAATTTTGGGTCCAGCTCGTAGCCTTCGGGATGGGTTATGACGAACTCATATCCTGTTGCATTCATCCATTCTGCAAAGGAGTTGGGCACGGCCTGTGGCAAGGGGCGCGGATGGGGAGCCCATGTCATTACTATCTTCGGGCGAGCGGTCTTCTTATATTCTTCAATGGTTATCAGGTCGGCAAAGCTTTGCAGCGGGTGGCGCGTAGCAGCTTCCATAGAGAACACCGGACGTCCGGAATGTTGTATAAACTGGTTGAGGATAACCTCTTCATAGTCATAATCACGGTTCTCGAACCGTGCAAACGAACGTACTCCGATAAGGTCGCAATAGCAGCCCATTACCGGGATGGCTTCCAGCAAATGTTCAGGTTTGTCGCCATCCATGATGACTCCGCGTTCGGTTTCCAGTTTCCATGCTCCTTGGTTTATGTCGAGCACGATAACGTTCATGCCCAGGTTTAGTGCAGCTTTCTGCGTACTCAGGCGGGTACGGAGGCTGGAGTTGAAGAAAATCATCATCAGAGTCTTGTTCCGTCCCAACTCTACATATTTGAACCGGTCTTTCTTGATTTCGAATGCTTCGGCAAGTGCCTGTTTCAGGTCACCGATGTCTTGTACACAAGTAAACTTTTTCATAAGCAAATGTATAATATGAATAACTTTCGGGCAAATATACTACAAATATGTAACTTCTGGGGTATGGAAGCAGGAACTTTGAAGGGAAACGACTATCTTTGACAGTAATTTTTGAATCTAATAGAACAAACATGAAAAAGACTCTTTTGCTACTATGCATGCTGGCAGCTCCTTTGCTGTCTATGGCTCAGGCGCCTTTGATTGCGCCCGAAGAGAGAGGGAAGACCCTGTTGGAACGCGTTTGCAAGGAAAACACACCGGAACTCAGCGCTCACATGAACTTTGAATTTTGTACTTCCGCCGCTGCGGAGTTCACCGACTGGAAACTCGACGAAGCAGCTTTCAAGCTCAACCGCGTGCGCTGGGAGATAAGGGGTACATTCAGCAAAGACTTCTCTTATCATTTTCGTCAGTCTTTCAATAAATACAGCAATCCTCATGCTCTGGACAATATTTCTTCGTCTGTGGAATATGCTTATGTGAAGTGGAAACTGTCTCCGCGCTTTGCGTTGACAGTAGGTAAGCAGATACTCGCTTTAAGTGGATACGAATATTGGGTAAACGGCATTAAGGTGCGCGAATTTAGTGACTTTAATAACAATATCAACTGTTATCAGGCGGGAGTGACGGGAACCGTGACTTTATCTCCCACACAGGAGCTTAACTTTCAGTTGTTGAACAATCGAAATGGAAGTGACGAGGACGCCTTTCTCTACGGACGTCCCGAGGAAGTGGGGAAAGTGAAGGTTCCGCTGATGGCTACTGCCAACTGGGATGGATATTTTGTAGACAAGGCATTGAACCTTCGGTATTCCACTTCTTTGGGGCAATTGGCGCAGGGGCGCAATTTGTTCTATTTGACGGCTGGAAATGTGTGGAAAAAGGGTACCGTGTTAGCATACCTCGATTTTATGTATTCGCGCGAAGGATTGGATAGTAAAGGGCTTATCAGCGAACTTCCTTTAGTGCCCGATGAAATGAAGGGAACCACTGCCCAGTATGCCGAATATTTTACTACCATCGCCAACTTGGACTACCGGATACATCCCCATTGGAATGTATATGTAAAAGGGACTTATGAACTGGGAAGCGTCTACGAAGCTAACAGCATTTACGGGAAAGGACTCTACCGCCGCACATGGAATGCCCAGGCATGCGTAGAGTTCTTTCCTATGAAAAACAGCGAATTACAGATTTTCTTCCATCTTCTTTATAAGAAGCATTATATGACGGCACGTGCACGGGCGTTGGGAGCTTCCACTGAAACCAGCCAACGCATCTCGTTGGGGTTGGTGTATACGATTCCTGTATTCTGATGTTTTACCACCGCGTCTGACCGTCTCCCTGGATAATCCACTTATAAGAAGTGATTTCTTCTAAGCCCATGGGACCGCGGGCATGCAGTTTCTGCGTGCTTATGCCGATTTCTGCTCCTAGTCCAAACTGTGCACCGTCGGTGAAAGCCGTGGAAACATTGGTGTAGACGCAGGCAGCGTCTACGACTTTTGTGAAAAGGGCAGCTCTTTCCGCATTCTCGGTGACGATGCTTTCACTGTGCTTCGAGCTGTTTTCTTGAATATGCCCCAGCGCATCTTCAAAGCTTTTCACCGTTTTGACAGCCATTTTATAATCGAGGAACTCTGTGCCGAAGCTTTGTGGTGTGGCAGGTTGCAAAAGCTCATCGGGATAGTTGCCCTTCAATGCCTGATAGGCTTGCGGGTCGGCATAGATGATGACGTTACTTTCTTTCAATTTGTCACAAAGGGCGGGCAGGTCGGCAAGCCGTTTCTCATGAATGATGGTACAATCGAGTGCGTTGCACACGCTCACCCGGCGAGTCTTGGCGTTGTGGATGATAGCGGCGCCTTTGGCGGTGTCTCCAAATTCGTCGAAGTAGGTGTGGCAGATGCCCGCTCCGGTTTCGATGACCGGAATGGTGGCGCTTTCGCGTACAAAGTGAATCAGGTTGCTGCTTCCCCGTGGGATAATCAGATCCACGTAGCCTACGGCATGGAGCAGGGCGGCGGTTGCTTCGCGGTCGGCAGGAAGCAACTCCACGATATGGGGGTTGACATGGAATTTTTCCAGTACTTCGTGTATGACTTTTACGATGGCGCGGTTGGAGCAATCTGCGTCGCTACCTCCTTTCAGGATGCAGGCGTTTCCGCTTTTCAGGCAGAGAGAAAATACATCGAAACTGACGTTGGGGCGTGCTTCGTAGATGATGCCGATAACGCCGAAAGGAACACTTATTTTGGTGAGCTTCATACCGTTAGGGCGCAGTGTCTCTTTGAGTATTCTTCCCAATGGCGAGGGAAGGATAGACACGTTCCGGGTATCTGCTGCAATACCTTCCAGCCGTTCGCGGGTCAGTTTCAAACGGTCATATTTAGGATTATTCTTATCCATCCGTCCTAGGTCTTTTTCGTTCTCGGCAAGGATATAGGGAGCTTGGGCAAGGGCGGCATCTGCCACAGCGTTCAATATCTGATTAATGGTTTCATCATTCAGGATCGCCAGTTCACGGCTTGCTGCCTGCACGGCAGCAAAGGTTTTGTTTAAATCTGTCATCATAATCGCTTTTATTATATAAAATAGAAAGAGAAACGTTGCAAAAATAGTGAAAGTTGTTAAGAGTAGAGGTCTTCGTTGACAAGTTTTTGGTGGCGCGACCGAAATATGCTTGATAGTAGTATCTTGCATGTGTTTTTTCATTATCTCTATTGTCGTGTTACAGTGTATTGATAATCAGTATATTAATCCTGCGTGTCAGGTGTTAATAGTTGATTTCTCAGGTGTTAATACCTGTCATGATGGATGTTAATAGCTGACAACTCAACTGTTAATACCTGACAAACCGGTTATTAACAGCCGTTCTATGATATGTGGATACTCTGTGTGCGGGCTATAATAAGTTTGGGAGAAGAGGATAAAAGGAGAGAAAAACAAAATCTGCCGATAGAAAGAAAATATCTATCGGCAGATTCTTTTTTAAAGAATTGAAGGGTTAGTAAGGTTTAGGAGGTTGTTATATTGATAATTTTAGTTGTTAGTCCGGATCTTGCCAGGGGATATCTTGTTGAATATCATCTTGCATTTCGTCTTCCTCTATCTCAATGCCTAAGTTACCAGGTGTTCCCATGTGGTCGATGTTAGTCAACACAAGGGTGTGTTTGATATTACGTTTGAAAGTGACGTTGCTGGTCATGATAAGTTCCGGTTCAGTACCTGCTTTATCCGATTCAAAGTATACCTGCAACTTGATGCTTTCTGTCAGCGGATTGCCGTTAGCAGGCAGGGAAGCTGTCAGATTTCTCATGCTTATCAGGGCAAGATCGGTTTCCACCGTGGTCTTTTTGTCGCTCGAAGCTTTCAGGTAAAGAGTGGGAGCGCCATCCAGTTGTATTCTCAATTTGCCTTCCTGAAGACCGGTTTGTTTGAATGTCACTCCGAAGTAGCGGCGGTAGAGTTTCAGTGTATGAGATTCTTTTCCGTCAGCTTCCAGGTGTTCGATGAGTCCGTGGTATCTTTCTATGCGGGGACGGTCATAATTGTTTTGTTCTCCGTTTTTGGTTTTAATCTTGGGGTTTTCAATGTTATACAAGAATTGTTCTCCCTCCGGCTGTGCGGCGGTGACGAATTTGTTTAAGCATTGGCCCAATATCTTACCATTGCGTTCCAAGTCGAAAGGAGCTAAGTAGCCGTCGTCGGTCAGAAGGGAGTCTTTGGCATTTCTGATCATTGTGCAAGATACGCGGTATTGGTATCCGTCGATGACGTTGAGTTTCAAGTTCTCCGGTGTTGCTTTCGACAGTTCGAAGATACCGTAAGCATACGGTTTGGAAGTGGTGCTGTTGCCATTGGGTATCTGCATGGATACGGCGATTCCCACAATGTCTTTAGTATTGTCGCGAGCGGCGCGCGATACTGGCAACGGTTCGGTGTAGATGTATTCTCCCCCTAGTTCGAAGCCCATTTCAGAATACGTGACGGGCTTTTCTTCATACAAATCTTTCTCTTTGATACACGATTGCAAAGCAAATGTCAGGCAAAAGCAGCCTGCAATCAGAGCGGATTGTTTTAGTTTCATGTAATATAATAATTTAGTAATTAAATTCCATTCCCCTTGGAGTAGTCTTCTATTCTCCAATTTCTATTATATGGTCGGTGAAGGTTTCGTCTTCACCGAATGTAATGTTAGTGTCGCTGACGTAGTGTTTTATATTAACGATGCGGATGATGTTCTTTTTGTAGCGTTGCATCTGAATTGATTTTCCTTCGAAGATGGTGTACCATTGCTCCTTGTCGGCGGGGCGATAGTAGACATACAGCGGGATGTCTTCTTCGTTCTTGAGGCGTCCGTCATAAGTGTCGGCTATTTCTGCAAGGCAGAGCTGTCTTTCTTCTGATTCAGACTTTCCGGTGGGAGAATAGAGAAGATAGCATGGTTCTATGTCTTGGGATAATATTTTGATGGAGTCGCCTTCGGCAAGTTCGTCTGTAGTGAATTGCAGTTTGTAGTAAGCTGGGCGGAGCTGCAGATTTACGCTGAGCGATGAAGCGTCTTTTTCCCGAAAGTCGAGTTCGCTGCTGCCATAGTAGCGGCGGTGGGCGGGATGTATGCTCTGATTGTTTTGTGTCAGTTGCGTTTTTCCTTTGTAAATGCCTTGGTGGAAAGAGTTGTTAATATTTAAATGGTCGATAGACACGTATAGCTTGTTTGTGATGTAACCGTCTACATCTCCTTTGCCAGAACGGGAGAAGGGAAGCCCGTAATAAGTCGTATCCTGTCGATGCTGGCAGTAAGGAAGTTCGGTGGCTGTGAGGAAGCCGCAGTCGAAACGGTAGTAATACCCTTCAATGAGTCCGATATTCACGTTGGCAATGTCATCGAAAAGTCCCGAAGCATAGGGTTGATAAGAGGTGATGCCTTTGCCTTTCCAAAAGACGTTCACCGCATAAATCCCGTTCGGATTTATGGAAGCGGCACGGCTCAAGGGTTCTTCTTCTTGTTCAAGAGAAGGTGAAATATGAAGACTGACATTTATTTCTTTGCCTGTCGGGAAAGGCGGTTCAGAAGGAGTGTCCGGTTGGTTTGCATTGTTTTCACACGAGAGAAGCAGACAGCAGCAAATAGCAATTCCCCCTAAATACCAATTCTTTATTTTCATGCGATTATATTTTGTTTGTCGCTGCAAAGATACACTTTTTAAAGTATTTGGTAATAAGGAATTTGTAGGATTTTTCCTGTCAGAACGGCAATTTGGATGACGCTATCTTTACTCTATATATAAGTAATCGTAGTGCACCACAGCCTTTTTCCCATGTTTTCCCATAGCTTCTTTTGCCTGTTCGGAGTTGCAGTTGGCTTTTCCTACGCCCACAGGATGTCCCTGATAGTCGATAATGCGGACAATGTCATCTTTCTCAAATTCTCCTTCAATATGGGTGATGCCGACTGGTAGGATACTAACGGCTTTGTCGGAGTTAAGAATTTCCGTGGCGCACTGGTTGATATGGATTTCTCCTTTGGCAAAGCCTTCGCTGTGGGCAATCCATTTCTTTATGCTCGACACAGGTTGTTCCGAAGGGATGAAACGGGTGCACAAGGTGTCGTCGGGATGTTCCAGTAAGTTTACCAGGATGTTATCCCGCTTTCCGTTGGCGATAATCACAGTGATGCCTTCGTCGGCTACCTTCCGGGCAATATTTGTTTTGGTAAGCATGCCACCCCTGCCGAAGCTGGATTTGGAAGCTTGTATGTAGCTGGATAAATCTTTTCCATGACCGATTTCGCGAATGACGGATGAGGCCGGGTCGGAGGGGACACCGTTGTAGATGCCGTCGATGTTGCTTAAGATGATGAGCACCTGCGCGTCCATCATGGAGGCGATGAGTCCGGAGAGTTCATCGTTGTCGGTAAACATCAGTTCGCTGACGGAAATAGTGTCGTTTTCGTTTACAATGGGGATTACTCCGTTCTCGAGCATGACAGTCATACAGTTCTTCTGATTCAGATAGTGGCGGCGGGTACCGAAGCTTTCTTTAGTGGTCAGCACTTGTCCTACGGGAATGGAGTGTTCCCGGAAAAGTTCATAGTAGCGGTTGATAAGCTTTGCTTGTCCAACGGCGGAGAAGAGTTGGCGCTGGTCTACACTGTCGAGTTTCTTTGAAGTGCGTATTTCGCTGCGTCCTGACGCTACGGCTCCCGAGGAGATGAGTATAATTTCTACTCCTTTTTTATGTAACTCGGCTACCTGGTCCACGAGAGCCGACATGCGGGTCACGTCTAACGTTCCATCCCGGCGTGCCAGGACATTGCTTCCTATCTTTACAGCAATCCGTGTAAATTCTTGTTTCATGTCGCTAACTATTTGAAAGCGCAAATATAGGACTTTTTATCGAAATGAAAGTAAAAGCATTAAAAATACTCTTTCCCGATGCTATTGCTTTCTGAAAAGCGTTATATTTGCATCGCAAAATAAGTATACAACTATGAAGCAGACTAATCCGCAAATAGAACAAATGACTTCTTTCATCGTGATGGATGTGCTGGAGCGGGCAAATGAATTGCAGAAGCAAGGTGTGGACATTATTCATCTCGAAGTGGGAGAACCTGATTTTGATGTGCCCGCTTGCGTGGCGGAGGCGGCGAAAGCAGCTTATGACGCGAAGTGCACGCATTATACTCATTCCTTGGGAGACCCGGAATTGCGAAGTGAGATAGCTGCTTTTTATCAAAAGGAATATGGAGTGACGGTGGACCCGGATTGCATTGTAGTGACTTCCGGTTCGTCGCCGGCTATCTTATTAGTATTGCTATTACTGTGTAATGCGGAAAGCGAAGTCATTTTGTCCAATCCCGGCTATGCTTGTTACCGGAACTTCGTGTTGGCGGCTCAGGCGAAACCCGTGCTTGTTCCTTTGCGCGAGGAAGACGGACTGCAATATAATATAGAAGATATTAAGAAGTGCGTATCTTCGCGAACAGCCGCTATCTTTATCAATTCTCCTATGAACCCCACGGGAAGATTGCTTGAGGAGAGTTTCTACCGCGAGATAGCCACACTGGGCATTCCCGTGATTTCGGATGAGATTTATCATGGGCTGGTATATAAGGGCAGAGCGCGCAGCATTCTCGAATTTACGGACAATGCCTTTGTCTTGAATGGATTTTCCAAGCGATTTGCAATGACGGGATTGCGTTTAGGGTATTTGATTGCACCGAAATGGTGCATGTCTTCTTTGCAGAAGTTGCAGCAAAATCTGTTCATTTGTGCTTCCAGCGTCGCGCAGCAGGCGGGAATTGCAGCATTGAAACATGCTGCGCCGGATGTGGAACGGATGAGGTTGGTCTACGACGAACGTCGTCGCTATATGATTGAGCGACTGAAGGAAATAGGATTTGAAATAAAAGTGGAACCGGAAGGCGCATTTTATATCTTTGCAGATGCCCGCCGGTTTACTAAGAACTCCTACCAGTTTGCTTTCGATGTGCTCGAACATGCACATGTAGGTATCACGCCGGGAGTGGACTTCGGTACAGGAGGAGAAGGCTACATTCGCTTTTCGTATGCCAACTCGCTTGAAAACATTCGGGAAGCTTTGGAGCGTATCAGTCGCTATCTTTCCCGTTGCGGGCTTTAATTATCTCAGTCGCAGTTTCGTATTGATCTTCTGCTACAAAAATAGAGACCGACGGGGCCAGGTAAGGAGCCAATGTTCCCATGATTCCATCTCGAATGGCGCACATAACTCCATTACTTTCCAATAAACCTTTGATAATTTCCGCTTCCCACGGTGAGCCGGAAAATACCTCAACAGTGTGAGTGGTGTCTTCTTCCTTCATGATGATTAAGTATATGAATTGATTATATCCACAAATATAACAAAAAGGAATGAGATAAGTTGTTTTTTTACCGGATTATTCGAGCGTGATGCGCTGGGCGTGCACTATCTGGTTGAGGAAACTGGATGCCGATTCTACAAACTTTTCTTCAGATTCTGTGGTGTAGAAAGCACAATTCCCTTCCTGGATACATTTGGCAGCCATCTCGGGGTGACGGTACAGATAATTCTTCAAGCTGCTCGCTACGTATTCTCCTTGGGGAATAACTTGAATGTTATCAGGCATGTAGTGCCGGATTTTGGGTAATAGCATGGGATAGTGGGTACAACCAAGAATAACGGTATCTATTTGGGGGTCTTTCTCCAGAAGTTCGTTGATATACTTTTGGATAAAGTAGTCTGCTCCTTCACCGGCAGCTTCATTGTATTCTACCAGAGGGACCCACATCGGACAAGCCATTCCCGTAACGTGAATGTGTGGAAATAGTTTATGTATTTCCAGTGGATAGGACTCTGATTTGATGGTGCCGGCAGTTGCCAACACACCTACATGACCGTTGCGGGTAAGGGAATCTATCTGCTCGATGGTGGGACGGATAACTCCTAACACGCGTCTTTGCGGGTCGATGGTGGGTAAATCATTGATTTGTATGCTTCTTAATGCCTTTGCAGATGCGGTGTTACAAGCCAATATTACTAGATGGCAACCCATTTCAAAAAGCTTGTTTACCGCTTGCAGCGTGAATTCGTATACTATCTCAAAAGAACGGGTACCATAAGGAGCACGGGCATTATCGCCCAAGTAGACGTAATCGTATTGTGGCAAAGCTTCGCGGATATTTTTTAATATGGTAAGTCCTCCGTAACCAGAGTCGAATACTCCTATCGGACCGGGAGATTGGGATACATTCTGTTTCATGATAAACTTTACTTGCTAGGATAGCTGCAAAGATAATAAATAGATAGAAGAAAGAGGATGGGAAAGGGTGCAAAAAAGGGAAAGAGAGTTGCTTTCTCTTTCCCCGGAGGATATTTTTTAAGTAGAAGTTTACTTAATGCCCAACTGTGTTTTTACCTTTCCTGTAAGGTTAATACTCTGTGATTCGTTTACATAAGGTATAGGGGTTCTTGCAAGGTCGAAGATATAGATTACACCTTCTGAAGCTCCTACTGATTTAATGGCATCGTCTAATTTCTTATAAATAGGAGCCATCATTTCGTTTTGAGCTTTAGCCATTCCTTCTTGTGCTTCTTGTTGGAACTGCTCTTGTCTTTGTGCCATATCGGACAACTCTTTCTGTCTTCTTTCTGCAATGTTTGCCGGCAGTGAATCTTTAGATATTGCTTGCTGGAATTCCTGATATTTCTTGCTGAACTCCGCCTGAGTTCTTTGCAGTTCTTCCGTGTATTTTTTCTCTAAAGCTTGGAGGTCAGCAATTGCTTTAGTGTATTCAGGCATAGCAGTGATGATTTCCTGAGCATTGATGTGACCGAATTTTAAGTTTTGTGCGAATACGCCCATAGGGAGTATCAGCATCATTACAAGTGCGATTTTTTTAAGCATAGTTCTATAATTTTATTTGAATAATTACTATTTTATTCTTCGGGTGCAAATGTATGAAATTAATTTGAATATCCTAGCCTTGCAAGTACTTCATTGCTTATATCAATGCGCGGTGAGGCAAAAATGATGCTTGTTGCAGAGGCTCTGTCTAATACCATAGCATATCCGGATTGTTCGGATATATCTTTTACGGCATTGTATATATCGTCTTCGATAGGTCCTATCAGCCTCTCTCTCAACTTAACAAGTTCTCCTTCGGGACCGAAGTATTTGCGTTTCAGTTCAGCCGCTGATTTTTCCTTTGCTACAATGGCGTCTTCTTTCTGTGTTTTCTGGGTAGCAGAAAGTGTAGCTGCTTTTGCTTGATAGTCCTTGAACATGTTCTGGGCTTCCTTGGCAATAGCTTCTACTTCCGCCTGGTATTTCTTTGTAGCTTGTTGCAATTGCTCGTTGGCACTCGTATAGGCAGGAATATTCTTGAATATATATTCCATATCAATTAGTGCGAACTTCTGAGCGTTTGCCGCCATGCTGACGGCAAACAACATAATGATACATAGAACAGACTTTTTCATGACGTTTAGTTTTTTGAGTAAAATTTTAGAATTCTTGTCCTAAGATAAAGTGAATCTGGCTACCACCGTATTGCTTAGAACCAAATACTTTGTCGAAACCGTAACCCCAGTCAATACCCATCATACCAATCATCGGCAAGAAGATACGGACACCGACACCTGCAGAACGTTTCAAATCGAACGGATTGAAGTTCTTAATATCGTGCCATGCATTACCGGCTTCTAAGAATCCTAACACATAAATATTAGTACTTGTTTCCAGCATTAGCGGATATCTTAATTCAACCCCCAGACGGGTATAAGCATAGCCTTCACGTCCGTACGGTGTCAGGGCACTGTTTTCGTAACCACGCAAGCCAATGCTCTCAGTTGCATAGCTTGAATATCCTGTCATACCGTCACCACCCACATCGAATGTTCCGAAAGGTGATTTTTTGTGGCTGTTGTAGTGACCCAGCAATCCAAATTCAGCACGAGTCATCAATACCAGACATTTCGGGTGAGCTATCGGGTCCATCAGCGGCGTATATGTCTTTGATTTAAATTTCCACTTGTGGTATTCTACCCACTTATGCAGTTTATTCATGTTGTCTTGAGTAATGCTACCATCTGAATTGAAATATCCGGCATAATCTTTTCCGTCGAACAATGAATAAGGAGGAGTGAGCTGTACAGACAATGAGAAGTCCGAACCTGAACGCGGAAAGATTGGGTTGTCTACAGAGTTACGCGCCAAAGTCAGGTTGATACTTAAGTCATTACACTTTCCGTTTGTAACAGGGAAGTATTGCCAGTCTCTCAGGTTATAACGTTGGTAGGCCAGTTCCGCCGAGAGAGTGAAATAGTCATCCGGCCAGTTCAGACGTTTACCCCAACCAACGGAAAGTCCCCACATCTTAATAGATTTGTCCGGGTCATAGTAATTCTCATAATTATTGTAATTACCATAATTGTACATACCGTAACCACCGTATCCGCTATAATAACTATTGTAATAGTTGTTGAAATAGCTTGAGTTATAGTAACGGCTGCTAATATCCGTTTGTACAGAGAAGAATGCCGATACCGAGAAGGAGTTCGGGCGTTTCCCGCCAAACCAAGGATCGAAGAAGGAAATACTGTATGATTGATAGTACTTCGCATTCGTCTGTCCGCTGATAGTCAATGTCTGACCGTCACCTTGCGGAAGGATACCACGGTAATTCTCTCCCGGATGCAATAGGTTGGCAACCGAGAAGTTCGTAAACTTCAGGCTCAATTTACCGATAATACCTGTTTGTCCCCAACCGGCGGAGAACTCTACCTGGTCGTTTGCTTTCGAAGTCAACGGGAGACCTATATCTACTGTTCCATTAACAGGATCGGGCTGAATATCCGGCTGTAGCTTTTCCGGGTCGAAGTGCCCCATCTGCTGGATTTCACGCAATGAACGCATCAGATAATCTTTGCTGAATAACTGGCCCGGACGAATACGAAGTTCGCGACGGATTACATTTTCATACAAACGGTCATTACCAGTAATATTAATCTTATTAATAGTAGCTTGGCGACCTTCATAAATTCTCATTTCAAGGTCGATAGAGTCGCCGACAATATTTACTTCTACCGGGTCAAGGTTATAGAACAGATAACCATTGTTGTAGTATAAGTTACCGATAGCATCGTCATCGCTAGACAAACGTTCGTTCAATAACTTCTGATTATATACATCGCCCTTCTTCATGCGAAGTAAGTAGTTCAACTGTTCCGAAGGATAAAGAGTATTACCTACCCATGTTACATTGCGTAGATAATATTTGTTTCCTTCATCAATTTCCAGATATACATTGACTGTCTTTTCATCATAAGGGGATACGCTGTCTTTTACAATCATAGCGTCGCGATACCCTAACTCGTTATACTTATCAATAATCAATTGCTTATCCGCTTCGTAGTTTTCATTAACGAACTTCTTGGTGCGGAACAGGTTACGCAATTTCCCTTTTTCATTTGTTTTCTTCATCACTCGTTTCAGCTTCGAGGTCTTGATGGCCTTGTTGCCCGCAATAGTGATTTCATGCACTTTCACCTTTTCTTTTTTGTCAATGTCAATGTCTACAATTACCTGATTTTCATTGGCAGGGTCGTCTCTTTGACTGATGATAACATCTGCATTCTTAAATCCTTTATCATCAAAGTAGCGTTTGATCAGCGTCTTAGCTCTGTCTACAGAGTTGGGAGTGATTTGCATACCTGTTATCATACCAAGTTTATTCTCGAGGTCTTGCCGCTCCGACTTCTTTACGCCACGGTAGTGTACCTGAGAAATACGGGGACGTTGTGTCAGGCTGATTTTCAACCATATCTTTCCATCCTCCATCTTTTCGGCTGTTATTTTTACGTCTGAGAATAATCCGTGACGCCAATAGCGTTTGATGGCTCCAGTGATTTCGTCACCAGGTACGGTGATCGTTTGCCCGACAGATAGACCGGATAGACCAATGAGTACATAGTCTTCATAGCCTTTCACACCTTCGACCTTAATGTCGGCTATCTCGTATTTTTTGGGTGTTCCCGAATATAAAATAACCGGCTTCGAAGTCTCGTCAGGGTTAGTGTCCTGCGCCATGCCTGGTACTGCAAAAAAGAACAGGCACATAAACGTTACGAATATAAAGGAAATACGATAATGCATTTATGTTATAATATTATAAGTTTTTAGTTTTATTGATTTGCTCGCTGGTTTTACCGAATCTACGTTCCCGCTTCTGGTAATCAAGAATGGCCTTGTACAGCTCTTCTTGCTTGAAATCGGGCCAGAAAACATCACAAAAATAAAGTTCCGAATAAGCACATTGCCATAATAGGTAGTTGCTTAACCGGATTTCTCCTCCTGTCCGGATAAGTAAATCCGGGTCGGGCATAAAGTTTGTTTCCAGATGAGTTGCTATCGTTTCACTTGTAATCTCTTCCGGAGTTAATTCTCCCTTTTGTACTAATTGGGAGATATATCTTGTTACTTCTGTGAGTTCCCAGCGTGAAGAATAATTTAATGCTAGTACTAGGCACATGCCTGTATTGCGTGAAGTATGTTCTATACAACTATTTAGCCGTTCCTGCACTTTTAGCGGTAGTTTATGTATATCTCCTATCATTTGGAAACGGATATTGTTTTTCATAAAAGTTTCCTCTTCTATAGAATCAAAAAGGAGGTTCATCAAAGCCGTTATCTCGTCCGAAGGACGATTCCAGTTTTCTGTGGAGAAAGTATATAGAGTCAGATATTTCACGCCTAATCGGGCTGCTTCTTCCGTAATCACATGCACCGTTTCCGCTCCTACCTGGTGTCCGTAGCTACGTTCACGTCCCCGTTGCTTCGCCCATCTTCCGTTACCATCCATGATAATTGCTACGTGTGACGGTATCCGGTTTATATCTATTTGTTCTTTATAGGACATTATTGTTGAGTGTTGCTGTGAAGCCTGGTGTTTTTACTGTCTTTTAAATCCTAAACGGTTAAGTCGTCCCCGCCATGTCTCCGAAGGAGAACTGCACATTAACCACATAAAGTGTTTCTCATCCACTACCATAGAATAATCACTTTCTTTTCCTCTCAGTTCTTTTGGGAAGAGGAATTTTGTTTCTATGGGCGTCCATACCAATAAATTGGGGGAGGTATAGAAGTGTTCAAATCCTTTCCCGAATATATAGAAAGCTTCTCCGTATTTCATGATATATGGGTCTTGGAGTTTCGGACAGGTAAAAGTAGAACCTTCTGTTATATTTATCCATGTCTTTCCGTCTTCGGATGTCCATACTGCAGTTAGTGTATCATTGGACAGACCTTCTTTCGTGTTACCTACCAATATGGCATTTAAGACATTCATTTTTGTAGAATATACTTGTGAAGTAATCGAATTCAAGGGGAAGTTATCCGGAACTTCTTTGGCTGTCGTTTCATCATCCCATTTGTTCCCGGTTATATCGGTCATATTAAATTTCAATTTGCCATCGGCGCCTTTGATAATACCTGAGATACCTACTATTTTTGTTAGGTTTTGGCTTGGATTGGGAGTGTAAAAGCTAGCAATCAGATTTTCAACATTTCCGGTGCTCAATCCACTATGTTTATCCCACGTAGTACCGTTGGCAGAATGATAGACATTGCCATCTTCTGTTGTTATATATAAATGAGAGTTAAAGTTAATGAGAGATGAGAGTTTAAAATTCTCCGGCATACCTACCAACTGCGTTTGTTTCCAGCTCTTGCCATCGGACCATGGAGTTGTATATACATACTTGTTATCACCTTCGGCAAAATTAAATATATACTCACCTAACATAATAGCTTTTTGTATCCCTTTAATGGGATTATCGGTTATCTTTCCCCAGTTCAATGAGTCCGGGTCCTGACGATGTATACGGACGCTGATTTTATATTCCTTTGTATACGCTAAATCTGGTGTCCATACTTTGAAGATGAGCGGCTTTTCCATCGTTCCCAAGAAATTGATGGAATCCTGTAAATTAATTAATGTATCTTGAGCGTTAGGTGTGTCAGCTTTAGAGGTAACAAATCCCGTAACCGTAAGCGTATCAATTAGAATTTTGTTAATCACTGTGTCTGCGTTCATTGGCATAGAGTCCAGGTTATATATTTCTCCTCTAACCTGGTCAATGGTAAACTTATAGTCTTTTCCGAATACGGAATCCAGAGAAAACGCGTGTATGGTGGCATCTACACTGTATTCTATATTATCATCGCTGTCCAAACAAGCTGTGATGGCGAATGACATGATAAAAAGACTCGCAATTGCTGATAAAAACTTTATTCTCATTTGAAAGATTGTGTTTATTTACAAGTTGCAAAAATAGGAACATTTTTCCCGATATTGAACATTGAAGGGAAGTTTTATATAAAATTATAGATAATCTTCGGCTTTTTATCGATGGAAAACCTCCTCAACCATGCTATTTTATCTTTTATTTGCGATGATAATGCCATATCGGTACTCCAAAATGTTCTTCAATCACATAGCTACTTTTATCATTAGGTTGAGGGGCTTTAATCCCTGCATTTAGTGAATAATTCGACTTTTCTACGAAAATTTCATCCCATAAGTCGCTATCCAGCAAGGATTGATGAAGGTGTGCCCCTCCTTCTACCAATAAAGATTGTATATTACGGTGGTATAAATGTTCCATAATTTGTGGTAGTATAGGTATATTGTAGTCAAGAGTGATATACTCTACTCCTTTAGTGTCAGCATGACTTTTTGATGTAAAAAATATCGTTTTTACTTTACCGTCTAACAGATGGAGAGAATGCGGGAGCGATAGTTCTTTGTCCAGGACTACTCGGATAGGATTGTGACCATACCAATTGCTGGTAGTGAGAGAAGGATTATCCAGTAAAGCAGTCCGTGTTCCTACCATGATGGCATCCGATTCGGCTCTTTTCTTATGTACCAACATTGATGTAAGTGGAGTAGACAATACTATGGGTTGCCCTTTTGTGCGACAAATATCTATGTACCCGTCTGCTGATTCAGCCCATTTTAACGTGATGTAAGGTCGGTGTAAAGCGTGAAAAATAACAAAGCGCTGTATGAGCTTCCGGCATTTTTCTTCCAATACTCCTACTATGACCTCTTTTCCGGCATCCCGAAGTCTTTGTATACCTTTTCCCGCTACTTTGCTAAAGGGATCTTGGCAACCAATAACAATGCGGGGAATCTGTTTTTCCAAGATAAGGTCAGCACAAGGAGGTGTTTTCCCATAATGAGAACAAGGTTCTAGGCTTACATATATAGTAGAGCGTTTCAGCAAAGATTCATCTTTTACCGAGCGTATAGCATTTACTTCCGCATGTGCTTGTCCGCACTTGATATGGTATCCCTCCCCGATAATTCTCCCATCACATACAATTACTGCTCCCACCATGGGATTGGGAGATACGTTGCATAGCCCGTTTCGAGCCAATTGTATGCAACGCTCCATGTATTTTTCTTCTTCCATTTTGCAGGCTTTGCTAGAATATTCCTATTTTTGCACCTCTCAAAACATAAAAGCATGAATAACGTTGTTTCATATATTCGCCAGTCATTACAAGAACTCTATCCCGCAGGTGAGCTCAAAACTTTGGTGATGATTATCTGTTGTGACATGCTTGGTTTGGATGCTATCGATCTTTATTTGGGCAAAGATATTAATTTATCTGCAAGTAAAGAGCGGGAATTAGAAAACATTATATTCCGTTTACAGAAAAATGAGCCTATTCAGTATGTAAGGGGTGTCACAAACTTCTTAGGACTTGAATTTCACGTAGAACCGGGTGTATTGATTCCGCGTCCTGAAACGGAGGAACTGGTGGAGCTCATTATAAAAGAAAATCTCGGTTGTCCACATATATTAGATATAGGAACCGGTAGCGGGTGTATCGCCATTGCTTTGTCGAAAAATATTCCTAATGCCCATGTGACGGCGTGGGATATTTCCGAAAAAGCCTTGGCAATAGCTTCTTTTAATAATAAAAAGTTGGCTGCCAATGTACATTTTGAGAAGAAAGATATTCTAGTTGATTCCCTTCCCAATACCTTATATAATGTAATAGTCAGTAATCCGCCTTATGTGAGAAACAGGGAAAAGAGAGAGATGGACTCTAATGTACTTGACTGGGAACCTGCCGAGGCATTATTCGTTCCCGATGACGACCCATTGCTGTTTTATCGGCATATCGCACAAGCGGGACAACAAATATTAGCGGGGGGAGGAAAGCTTTATTTTGAAATCAATCAGGCTTATGGGATGGAAACAGCCGAGTTACTTGAAAGTTACCATTACCAGAATATTCGTGTAATAAAAGATTTTTTTGGAAAAGATAGAATTGTAACAGCAAACCGATGAGTGGAATAATGACGGAAGAAGAGGCTTTGAACCGGGCAGCTTCTTATTGCTCTGCCGCCGAGCATTGTCGGGCGGAAGTGAAAGAAAAATTGCAAAAATGGGGAATTGCATACGAGGCTATTGACCGTATCTTGCAACGTTTGGAAACAGAAAAATATATTGATGAAGACCGATACTGCCGGGCATACATTCAAGATAAGTATCGTTTTGCCAAATGGGGAAAAGTAAAAATAGCACAAGGGCTTTATGTGAAAAAGATTTCTTCTGACTTGGCATGGAAGCACCTAAATGAGATAGAGGAAGATGAATACTTATCCATTTTAAAAGGCGTATTGGCGGTCAAACGGAAAAGTATCCGTGCTAAAGACCGTTTTGAGCTGAGTGGCAAGCTCATCCGTTTTGCTATGAGCCGTGGATTCGAAATGAAAGATATTAAACGTTGTATCGAGTTAACAGAAGAAGATGAATACTTATACTAAAAAAATAAATGGATTCTTCTTTCTAATCTCATTCTATTTCTGTATTTTTGCGGCAAATAATTAATAATTAGTTATGAAAAACTTAGAGAGATTGTTTGCAGAGAAATTATTGAAGATTAAAGCTATAAAACTTCAGCCTGCTAACCCCTTCACATGGGCATCGGGATGGAAATC
>JAUUNK010000330.1 GCA_030844565.1 Bacteroides ovatus | reverse complement strand
TGATGGAAAGATAAGGGCGTATGGAGACTTAGCTGCTTTATATTCCACTTTAGAACTGTATGATGAAGCTTTTAAGGCGAATGCTCATGCCATCCAATTGTCTATAAGCTCCTCGAATAACAGTCAGTTGGCAGATATGCTTCGTATTCGTTCGGCTTTATTTTCAGAGCGCATGCAAGTGGATTCCGCTTTCTTTTATCTCGATAAGGAATTGGAGGTAGTGAAGCCGGACGATGATTTGCATATCCGTCAATATCGTCGGGACCGTGCCAAATATCTGTTTAATTTCTTCCCCGATTCGACAGAAGTGGTATTGCGCGAGATACGGCAACTTTATAATGATAGTGTGGGTGTTCGTCCTGCCGTTCATTCCAGCAATCGCTATTGGCTGGGAAGAGCTTTGTTGCGTCAGGGGAAGGCATCCAGGGGAATTGCCTTGATTGAACAGGCTTATCAGGAATTTAACCGTATGGAATGGAACGAGATGGAAGAGTTTGCGGGACGGGGATTGCTCGATGCCTATGTCTCTTTGGGAATGGGCGACCAGATGCTCCGGCTCTATCCCCGTTACATGGCTTCGAAGGATTCTTTGGAGGCTAAATCGAAGTTCTTGTATACCGCCGCGGCTAACGTCCGTTACGGAACTGAGCGGAAAGAACAAGAAAACCGGGCGTTGATGGCAGAAATACAGTTGAAACAACGTACTTTAACTTATACTTGGGTAGTGGTAGCCCTGTTATTCTTGCTTTTGGGCGGAGGACTTGCGTATGTGTTACAAAGCCGCCGTCATTATCGCAGGGAAAGTTATCTCCACCATGAACGTATTTCTCGGCTGATTTCTCTCCATCAGGAACTAAATCGTCGGTATGAGTCGTTGAATGGAGAACTTGAGAAAGGTATTCATCAAGATGTCATTGACAATGTCCGCCAGCAACTCAATCCGATGTTGTTAAGTGGTGAAGACGAGATGCGCTTCCGGCAATCTTTTGCAGCCCTCTATCCTTCTTATTTACCTACGCTTCGCCGGATATGTCCGGAGCTTACACGAAATGACGAATTACTGTGTATGCTGATTCTCCTGAATCAGAGTACCGACGAAGCAGCCCTCGCATTAGGAATTTCCCGTGCCAGTGTTAATTCTGGCAGAAGCCGCATCCGTAAGAAACTGGGTTTGGGAAAAGATGAATCGCTGGAAGCCTATTTGCAAGGAATAAAAAGGCACTAAACTCATCTCTTATTCTGTTTCTTTCTATGAGTATCTTTTGGGATAACGGAAAAGAATGGCTAGCAATGCACATATTCCCATTGTAAAAGGATAATATAAATTGCTGATGATGTTCAGGGGAGAGATGTGGGCTAGCCCTGCTGCTATTAGCAGTTGGGCGCCATAGGGAATAACCCCTTGTATAAGGCAAGAGAAAGTGTCTAGGATACTGGCGACCTTTCTCCGGTCCAGATGAAATTTCTGGGCGATGTCTTTGGCAATGGGGCCGGTAGTGATGATGGCTATGGTATTGTTGGCAGTGCATAAATTGGCTATACTGACGAGGGCGGCAATGCTCAATTCAGCTCCCCGCTTGCCATGCACATGTCGTGTCAGTTTCCGGATGATAAAGTCCATGCCTCCATTGTAGCGGATGGTTTCAAGCATTCCTCCTGCCAGCAAAGTAATAATAATCAGTTCGCCCATACCCGTGATACCGTTTCCCATAGCTCCCAACCATTCGAAACAACCGAAGCCACCTGTAGCAATGCCAATGATACCGCTACTGATAATCCCCATAACAAGCACCACTATCACATTTACCCCTGCGATAGCCGTGCCCAGCACAATAAGATAGGGAAGCACCTTTATCCATTCGATTTCCTGTACCTGGGCGGGAGCGGTGACGGAGAGACCCTGAAAGATGTAAATGCCCAATACAATAAATGCAGCAGGAACTACAATCATGGAATTAACCCGAAACTTGTCTCTCATCACGCATTCTTGTGTCTTAGTGGAAGCTATGGTAGTATCTGATATAAAAGAAAGATTGTCTCCGAAAAAAGAACCGCCCACCACAATAGCCACGATAAAAGGCAGGCTGAGCCCTGCTTTCTCCGCCAGCCCTACGGCTACGGGAGTCAGTGCTACAATCGTACCCACACTGGTTCCGATAGACAGGGAAATGAAGCACGCCGCCAGAAAGATGCCCGCAAGCAGAAGGTTATCCGGCAAAATGTGGAGGGTAAGGTTGACAGTGGCGTCAATAGCTCCCATCTTTTTGGCGCTTTGGGCAAAGGCTCCGGCAAGCACAAAAATCCATATCATTAACAAGATATTCTTATTAGCAGCGCCGACGGAAAACTGATAGATACGTTGCTCCAGATTCAGACCTCTAGTGATAGCGATGGCATAACACGACGAAGCCAGGAAGGCAACAGTGATAGGCATCTTATAGAAATCATTGACAATGAGGGACGTGAGCAGATAGAGGCATAGAAAGACAAACAAAGGGCTGAGTGCCCACCAGCCGGAAATAGTTGTTTTATGTATTTTCTCTTCGTTCATATAGGAATGATAGGGTTTATGCATTCAGTTTTCAGCCTGCAAAGATAGCAATGAAAACCGTACCGGGATATATTATCTCTTGATAAACAGCAGTAAATACTATTAAAAGTCCTAATTTCGCCATGATAATATTAATAGATTAACCCTAATCGCTTCCCTTATTTAAGAATTTTAGAAAATGTTTCACTGCGAAAAGAAGATTCTGCTAGCGGTTGGCAAAAAATGGTGCGAAATAGCGCGTGCTATTTTTGTTTATTCCAAGCAATAGTTGTCAATTTCGTCAAATGCCTTTCATGCTTTTTTCTTGGTGGTGGTGAAAGCGAGAAAAGTAGAGGCGGCATAAAATTCTTTTTCCTCCTTCATTATCTCTTGCATAAATTTAAATAAAAGCCTCTCTTTTATGTTTCTTTTTCTAATCTACCATGTTAAAGCCCTCTTTCTTTGATACATGTTAACCTCTCTACATAAAACTTTTGTCTATCCTTTTGTTTTTGGGATGTATTGCTTTTGCAAGGGAGAGGGGGTGATTCCCCACAAAAACAAGTTTATGAAAAAGGAGTGACTTAAAATTTTAATGTATGGTTAACTTAAAATTGCATAGTGAAAAGAAGTATAATCTCAATAGGCTGGTATTAGCTCTGTTGTGTATGGCGGCGGCATGGACTACTTGCCGGGCGCAGGAAGTGGCGATAAAGACCAATTTGTTGTATGATGTCACCACTACCCTCAATCTGGGGTTAGAGGTGGGATTAGGTCCCAAGATGACGCTGGATATATCGGGCAACTATAATCCCTGGCGGTTTCATGACTATCGTCTGAAGCATGGGTTGATACAACCGGAGTTGCGTTACTGGACCTGTGAAAAGTTCAATGGCCACTTTTTCGGGCTGCATGGTTTTTATGGCCGCTATAATGTGGGGGGACTTCCTTTCAATAGTAACATGCGGCACAATCGCTACCAAGGGCATTTGTACGGAGCCGGGCTTTCGTACGGCTACCAATGGATATTGAACGACCATTGGAATCTTGAAGCTTCCCTCGGCGTGGGCTACGCTCGTTTGTTTGATAAGAAATATCCCTGTGCCAGTTGCGGTGAGATGCTTAAGAAAGGACATCACAATTACATTGGTCCCACCAAAGCTGCTGTCAGCATTATATACGTCATTAAATAATTCGAATGGAAACAACAATGAAAACAATACTTTTTTATACGCTCATGATTCTGTTGCCTTTGTCGGCGCGTGCGGCGGAAACTTCCGGGTTGAAGGTGATAGATTGCACAGCCCAGCGCAAAGGTGACTTGGTAGATGTGAACTTGTTGCTCGATTGCAACGGAGTTACTATTTCGTCCAACGAACAGCTCGAAGTGACACCGGTATTGGTTGGAAGCACCGATACGCTCCGCCTGCCTCCCATGCTGTTTACAGGAGATACCCGCAGCAAAGTGAATCACCGCCTTGCACGATTTAACGGAGAGGCTCAGTCTCCGGTCGGTTATGCTAACTATAATATGAAGCAACTGGCGCAGTCCGGTCACACTAAAATAGCCTACACCCGTCAAATCCCTTTCGAGAACTGGATGTATGGCAGCCGACTCATTTTGGAGAACACCGTTACCGGATGTGCTGAATGCCGACGTGACTTGGCAGATATTCCTTTGGCCTATCTTCCCCGTAAACTGGCAGTGAGCTACATCGTGCCTCAGCCCGAACTGAAGACGCGGAATAAGAATGTCTCTCTTTATCTCAATTTTCACCAGGACAAGTCGAACATACTTCCCGATTATAAGAATAACCGTGCCGAGTTGGCTAAAGCCGACAGCTTGATAGCCGAATTGCTAGGCGACGAATACATTGTAGTCGATTCGATAACGATTGTCGGCTATGCTTCTCCCGAAGGAAAATATGCATACAACACCCGCCTTTCCGGCAATCGTGCCAAAGCCCTGAAAGAGTATTTGGAAAGAAAATATGTTCCTCAGGGATATGTGATGACTACGGTGGCTGCCTCCGAAGACTGGGCGGGACTGAGGGAAAGCATCGAAAACAACAGCAGTCTTCCCTACCAAGTACAACTCCTGGCTATTATCGACAGCATACCCGACCCGGATGTCCGTGATA
>JAUUNK010000033.1 GCA_030844565.1 Bacteroides ovatus | reverse complement strand
CAACCACCTCCCCCTGCGGGGACTCCTCCTTGCTAAGGAGGAGAATGGAGATAGTACCGCCTTTTGTTTTATATCAGGCTGACATTAAGATATTACAAAGATAGGGCGGATTCTGTTCGGGGGAAATACCACAGATATGGTAATTTCATACCATGTCTATCTGATGAAAGACTATTTCTTTCGGCCCAGACCTTATTTATTGGGTGTATCCCATACTTTCGTCTGGGAACAATGAATCAAGAGAGTTTCCTTCCCGCAAGTCATCCGGAAGTCGCCTTCTTCCAATCTCCATTTCTTATCGTATCCGACAAAAGCCAAGTCGCTGCCTTTCAGCTTCAAACTTACCGTTTTTGTTTCACCCGGCTGGAGAGCTATCTTCTCGAAATTACGCAAGCGGGCGTTGTCCGGCGTGAGGCTTGCCACTAAATCACTGGAGAATAACAAGATGCTTTCTTTTCCTGCCACTTTTCCCGTATTGGTTACGTCCACGCTAAAGACCAGTTCGTCCTCTGCCTTGAAGTCACTGCGGTTCACCTTGAAGTTGCTGTATGTATAGGATGTATAGCTCAATCCCGTGCCAAACGCCCATTGCACATCCATCACTGCGTCATAGTTATAATTACCTGCCATTTGCCCCATGTTTTCGCAAGGCTTATAATCGTACGTAGCCAATGAGTTGATCAAGTGGGGATAAGTAAACGGCAATTTACCGCTGAAATTCACTTCGCCGGACAGTAGATTTGCCAAGGCATCGGCTCCATAGTTGCCCGGCAGCATGGTATGCACCACCGCTTGTGCCAAGGGAACAATATCGTTGATAATGCGCGGGCGGCCTTGATTCAGCACCAGGACCACGGGCTTGCCCGTAGCTGCCAACGCCTTTACCAGCCCTTTTTGATTGGAAGACAAATTCAGGTCCGTCAAGTTACCCGGTGTTTCGCAATAAGAGTTCTCGCCGATGCAAGCAACGATTACATCCGCGCCGGAGGCAGCAGCTACCGCTTTCTCTATCTGAGGCTCGTTTTCGTGCCACCACAAAGCACCTTTGGAAGTATCATACGTCACTCCCGGCTCATAAATAACATTCTCCTTGCCATACTTCTCGGACAACGCTTCATAAATAGTGTGATAAGCCTGCGCATGCTCATCCGTCTTGTCTCCCTGCCAGGAATAAGACCAGCCGCCATTGAGGCAACGCATGGAATTGGCATTGGGACCCGTCAACAGTATCTTCTTTCCTTTTGCCAACGGCAATATTTCCTTTTCATTCTTTAATAAGACGATAGACTCCTCGGCAGCTTCCCGCGCCACTTGCGCAAATTCTTCACAAGCAAACTTATCGTACTTGCGGATATCCCAATAGGGATTTTCAAACAACCCCAGGCGGAACTTCAAACGAAGTACCCGGCGCACGGCATCGTCGATGCGGGACATAGGAACTTCTCCTTCTTCGATCAACTCTTTGAGATAAGTGCAGAAGCTCACTTCGTAAGGAACCATCGACATATCAATGCCTGCATTGATAGCCAGTTTCACCGCTTCTTTCTTGGTAGCGGCAATGTGGTCGCGGACACACAGATTGTTGATGTCCGCCCAATCCGTCACAATCATGCCGTCCCAGTTGAGGTCTTCTTTCAGCCATCCGGTCAGGAGCTCCTTGTTGGCATGGAAAGGCATTCCATTATTGACTCCGGAATTGACCATCAATGACAAGGCGCCCGCCCGAATGGCTTCGAGGAAAGGAGCAAAATGTTTCTCCCGCATATCTACGTCGGAGATAGACGAAGGGGTGCGGTCTTTGCCCGAAACGGGAACTCCGTAACCCATAAAATGCTTGGCACAAGCTGCCACATGATGCTCTCCTATCCGGTTGGGGTCTTCTCCCTGGAAGCCTTTCACCGCCTCCACTGCCATCTGCGCATTGACGTAGCAATCTTCTCCATAACTCTCCCACATACGGGGCCAACGCGGGTCGCGCCCTAAGTCCATGACAGGCGCGTAGGTCCAGGGAATACCCCCGGCTTTGGTTTCATAAGCAGATATTTCGGCAGAGCGGCGCACCAGGCTGCGGTTGAAAGTAGCCGCCATGTTTATCCCCTGCGGAAACAAGGTCCCGTCCAGCGTATAAGTGGTCCCATGAATCTGGTCGACTCCATAAATACAGGGAATCCCTATCTCTTTCATCGACTTATCCTGAATCTGACGGATCATTTCCGCCCATACTTCCTTTTTCTGGGCCACGCCGAGAGGGACATTCAGGATAGAACCCACCTTATACTTCCCGATCACCGTATCGAGCATGGACTCGCTCAACTTAAAGCTACCGGGGCTCCCGAAGTCGGTCACTACATCCACCGTAATTTCGCACATCTGCCCTATCTTTTCATCCAGGGTCATTTTCTTTAATAACTTCTCAATCCGGGTCTCGATGCGGGGATTCGAAGGTATAGCAGGCGCCGCCTGCTGGGCAACAGAGTTTACCATAGTTCCTAAACAAAGAAATGAAGATACTATAAACCGTCTCATAATGTATGTTTTATTATTGATATGATATATTATTCAGTGTTTTAATTTCAGTGCGCTGACTCCCTGCTACAAACAACTGCTCCAACTCCTTCCTCGTCACAGACGTGGAAGGATTGAATGCCGGCGAATTCATATACTCCAACAAGGAGGCATAGAACTGAACACCTTCGGGCTTATCGAGGATACTTTGCAAATCGGCCATGCAAACAAGCATTTTAGTTCCCTCTACATTCAGTTCGAATACCAATCCCAGTTTATGATTGCGCTCTATATTATCAATAACCTGTATCACAGGGCGATAGTCTTCCGGCATGCGGTCCAGTATCAACGGATAACTCTGTTTGATGATGGGATACCACTGCCAGTTCGTATGATACTCTGTAGGAAAATCATTAAACAGAGGATGCTCCGGATTGGTGAGAATCCCCAATGTTCCCGGAGAAGGCTCTTTCTTTATATTATCGCAAATGCTTTTGAACATACGGTAGTTCCAGTAATCGGTCTGGAACAATCCTCCGACAGTGACTTCGCCGCAATCCTCTTTGCGGGGCATCAACAACACTTTGTCTCCTTGTTTCAAGGCATCCAATGCATCCTCCGCCAGCCGATGAACGACTGTCACTTCGCCTGTTTGCAACTGTTTTTCCGCCGGATATATCCATAAAGGATAACTATTCCGGTAGGACGTTCCCTGCACCTTTATGGTGAGCTCTCCTTTAAATGCCTTCTCTGTGTCGGGCAATCTCCATTCAATAGTGCCGGCGTCCAACAATCCGCACCCGGCAGGGATGCTCAGTTGCCCCTTAGCCAATGTTTTATTACCGTCTTTCAGTTGCCACACCAATGCTTTGCTTTCCAGCGAGCACTCCCCATAGTTAGCTATCTGAACGGTAGCGCTAAATGCCTCCTTCCCTCTCCAACAATACTTCTTCATAGCCAGCAAAGGCACCACCTCGCAACAAAACCTTTTCCATTCGCCGGGCTTAATCAATCCCTTGCTGTCCATAAAAGCATCCAAAATACCCACATAAGCAGAACCTTGCCCGGGATAGTCCTGAAGGTCCAACAACTGAAATCCTGCCATACGCCGGGAACGCAGATTCATTTCTATATCAGCCCGATAAAGCTCCACCGACCATGCTCCGGATGCTTTAAAGAAATCATTGGCCTGTGCCGACATCCCCGCCTGCTCCAGACGCTTGCGAAATACTTCCAAATTCCAGGGTGCAAGCACGCCTGTATATTTATCCATTTCTTTATAATCAGGATAAATCTGGAATTGTCCTGTCTCATGACCTATAACCGGCACTGGTGATTTCTCCACAGCCGCATCGAAGTTCATCACTGTATTAGGATACGTATTATTGAGATAGCCTCCTTGGTCGGCATCTGCAAAAGAGAAAGATGCACGCACATGCGCAGAGTAGCCTTCTCCCCCACCTATCCGGCAAGTCACTAAAAAATCTTCTCCGGGAATATGACCGTTCCAACCCAAAAACACATTGGAACCATACGTATATAAATGGCGCTTCTCCAGAGAACGGAAATGGTTGATAAACTCCTTCATCTTGTCGATGTCGCCGCTCAATTCATTTCCTAGAGCGAAGAGAACGAAAGAAGCATGATTACTGTATTCATGCTGGATGTTTTCCCCGTCTTTCTTTAGGAAACTCATCAACTCTTCTTCCTTGTTGGAGAACTCGCCCCAAACAGGCAATTCCGGTTGCAAATAAATACCTTCTAAATCGGCGGCTTCAAAACAGGCTGCCGGCGGACACCACGAATGGAAACGGCAATGATTAAGGCCATACTCCTTGCATATCTTAAAATAACGGCGCCATTCCTCTACTCCCATAGCTGTATGCCCCGTCAAAGGGAACACACATGCGTCATGCTTTCCCCGTAAAAAAGTCTTTGTTCCGTTAATTACAAAATGCTCTCCATCCGTCTTGAAATCCCGTAAACCAAAAGTCACGGTTTCTTCGTCCAGGCCGCTGACTCTTACTTTCAACCGGTACAAAGCCGGATGGAGAGCACTCCACAGCAAAGCTTCTTCGCCCAGGCGGTAAATAAACTCATATTCTTTACTTCCATTCTTTAGCGGATAGGTGGCAGGCTTAGCCTTATGTTTCCGTGAAGAATTAAACGCTTCCGCTGCCAAAGAAAGTACTTTACCCTCCCAACCCATCTCTTGCGACAAGGCAACTTTTACTTTCACGGAACGAGCGTCTACTTGAGGATAGACCCGTACAGAAGTAATGTGCAACGGATTCATTGCCTGCAATTCCATCCGTCCTATGATACCGTTCCAGTTGGTTTGCGTAGACTCCGTACAAGCGTGCGAGCTTGAACGGATTTGTACAGGAATGCTTTCTCCATTATCTACGCGAATGGTCAGTTTATGGCGTCCGGGGGTCAGCAAAGCAGTCACGTCATACCGGTGCGGAGTGGAAAGGTTGTTGTTTCTTCCTACCGGGCGGTCGTCTACCCACACCATCGTAGGGCGGGTGCGTTCGAAGAATAAGATGATATGCTGTTCTTTCCATTCTCTCGGAATCTCAATGTCCTTGCTATACCAGGCGGGACCCTCGTAGATATAATACCTTGACAGGAAGCTGGTTTCCCGGTGGTTGGTATTCTTTCTTCCTTTACCATTGCTGTCGGTTGTTCCCGGCAGAACAACCGTCTCGGAGAAATCCATGTTCCAAAGCTTCTCCTGTATGCCTCTATCCAGAGAATCCAGGCGGAACTTCCAGTTGCCGCTCAAGTCCATCACCCTTCGCATATCAGTAGCCTGAATAGATGAAGGAAATAAATATCCATATAGCAAAGCTACGAATAATGCAGTTCTTCTTATTTTAATCATAAATGTCCGATGCTAGAAGTTATTCCGTATTTCTTTTGCAATATAACGCCCCATCAGTTGCTGTCCCTCTACGTCAGGATGAAGCCCGTCTTTCAGGTAACGCCCGCGTCCGCCCCACACTTCATACTTCTCACTGATACCACATTCCGAATAACAATCAATGACCTGTACGGAGAATGCCTGGCAAACTTTTCGCAAGATAGCTATTTTTTGTAAATTCGCCTTGTTCCGTTCCTCACTTCCTGTCTGAATAGGAGTACAAAGAAATACACGGCAGGCAGGAAAACGTTCGGTAATGGTCTGGATGGCCCAGCGCGCACCTCCTGCCATGGTCGTGAGGTTCACTTCATCCAATGTTTTCCCTTTGAGAGCTTCGCTTGCACTTCCGGGATTGGTATCGTTTGTCCCCAGAGAGAAGACAAACACATCGGGAGGCGGGAACTTTCCGCTCTCCACCTCGGAGAGGAATTTCTGGATATGCACTTTGGAGACATTGTTATGCCGTCTTTGTAGTTCCGCCTTGTCTTGCGTGGGTTGCCAACCGTCGGAAATGCCTGCGAATTCCCCACACCCATATTCCTGGGTATCGGAGTAACAAGCCCACGTAGCGGAACCAACCGCTACATTGTGGTGAGTAGCGAACCCTAATAAATCAACCACCGTTTTCGACCATTGATTGCCCGCCGTAATGCTATTCCCATCACATCCGAAATTCATTTTACTGAAATCGGCAAATGCCGTGGACTGGGCATAGGACAAATAGTGTATCCCTATTAAAAAGATAAATAATAACTTTCTCATCTCTCCGCGCCTTCTGCAAATCTTTCTATAACCTCCATACACATCCGCCCATTGTGGTAAGGGCATTTCCAGAATCCTGCTTTGTCTTCGTCCCGGTTCACTGTTCCATCTGCCCGCAGGCTCCAGAACCACTCTCCACCTTCTTTGTCGATCAGGTGTTCTTTCACAAATTCCCAGCATTGCGTAGCTCGCAAAAGCGATAGCCCATCCTCAAAATGCTGGTAAAGGTTGAGGTAACCCACAATCGTCTCCGCCTGCACCCACCAATGCCGGTCGGCATCTACGGAAGCAACTCCGCCATGCATTTCATACATCATTCCCGCTCCGGGAAGAAACCCTTCGGAAGCTGCTTCGGCTATATCCACTATGTAGGGTTCTATCTGTGCTATGAGATGCTTATCTTCGATAACGAGGGCTGCCTCGTGTAGCAGCCACGATGCTTCGATGTCATGGCCATAGGACACGATGGCGGATTTGCTGTTCCAGTCATCATCAAAGAAAAGTTGGAGGTGACCTGTTTCCACATTTAATATGCGCTCGATGAACAACTCGATCAAGTTACGCAATCGACGCTCCAACCCTTCGTCTTTCCATACCCTGAAGAGATTGGTGTAAGGCTCCAGGATATGCAAATGTGTATTCATGGTTTTACGCTCATTCTCATCTTTGTCACTTAACCGCATATCCTCTATGTCGCCCCATTCCCGGGTAAAAGCTTCCCTATATCCGTTATTCTTCCGGTCGAAACTATGGACCTCTATATCGTTAAACAGGCGTATAGCATATTCGAGCGCCTCTTCATCTTCTGTGGCGCGGTAGTATTCGCTCAACCCGTAGATGGCAAATCCTAAAGCGTAAATCTGCTTTTTGGTATCCAGGGGCGCACCCTCTACGCTAACCGACCAATATACTCCTCCATATTCACCGTCATAGAAGCGGTCTATCAGCTCCCGTTTGGCACGGGTAGCCATCTCGAGATATTCATCTTTATGCAAGAGACGGTAGGCAGACGAAAACGTCCATAAGATACGAGCGTTCAGAATAGCCCCTTTCGGAGCGCCGGATAGTTGTTTTCCTTCCCCGGAGATGCGTCCGTAAAAACCGCCGTGCACCTTGTCTACCATCTGTTGCATCCAGAAAGGCAGGATATTCCCGGTCAGCACCTGCTGCATTTCTTCTCTCAACTCTCTGATTGTCGTTTTCATTTTATTTTCTTTTTTGATTCAGTTGCTGGGTGATTGCCGACATCTTCTTCTCGGAAAGAGGATAAAGACTTATGAAGAACACACTAAGCATAGTCCCCACAGCAGGCAGCCAGCTTAAAAACATTTTAATCCCATGAATAGTCTCTTCACTCTGCGCCACGTTAGCCTCAAAGCCAAAGAAACCTAACAGCCATCCCGTTACCGCGCTACCGATGGCCCAGCCGAACTTCTGGCTCATGGAAGAAGAAGAAAAGATAAGTCCTGTAGCACGGTTACCGGTTTGAAGCTCTGAATAGTCCGCACAGTCGGCATACATAGACCAGAGCAAGGGGAAGATACTCCCGGCACAAATACTGATTAACACCTGGAAAATAAAAATAAGCGCCAGGTCGTCTTTATCGAACCAATAAAAGAGAATGGAAAGTACCGTCGCTATGAGCATGGCTCCCATATAGGTCTTTCTTTTACCGATGTGATTGCTCAACGGGGCAGCCAAAATCACCCCTATGATATTTGCCGCCTGCCCTATTGCCAGATAGAGCCCGCTTAATACAAAAGAGATTCCGAATAAAGAGACCGAAGCATATTCTTCTTCCACCACATAGTATTTAAAATAATATACGGTTGCTCCGTCGCGAATAGAATTGAACACCAGAGCGGATATGCCGGCTCCTAACAGAATCCACCAGGGACGGTTGTGAAACAAATCTTTCAAATCACCTTTTAGTGAGTTCTGCTGTTCCCGAAGGGGCTTGACACGTTCTTTTGTGCATGCAAAACATCCATAGAAGAGCAAAGTACATAATACTGCTATGACGGCGACGCTCATCATCCAACCCTGTTGCTCGCTACGGCCTCTGCTGAAATAATTCACCAGAGGCATAAACAAAAGTAAAGCAATAAAACTACCGATGTAGGCAAACGTCATGCGATAAGTAGAGAGCATGTTCCGGTCTTTCGGCTCGGGGCTTATAACTCCGAGCAACGAAGCGTAAGGCACGTTGATAGCCGAATATACCATCATCATCAAAGAATAAGTAATATAGGCATACACTATCTTCGCCGTATCGCTTAAAGCAGGAGTGGTAAAAGTGAGAACGCCCACCAAAGCAAAAGGGACTGCCAGATACAATAAGTAGGGGCGAAACTTTCCCCAACGGGAGTGCGTGCGGTCGGCAATCACTCCTACAATAGGGTCGAATGCCGAATCCCAAATGCGAGTGACGAGAAACATGGTGCCTACCACCGCAGCGGGCATTCCAAAAACATCCGTGTAAAATATCATCAGATAGGAACCAAACAGTTTCCAGAACATGGACGAAGCCATATCACCAAAGCCGTAAGCTATCTTTTCTTTTAGTCTTATCATGGTATCAAATATATGATTGTCATCGACAGTGGGTAGTTAGCATCTATTCATCAGTTGCAGATTCTTTTGAATCATTTCTTTCAATGTCTCTACCGAAGCCGCCGAAGAGAAGCCATCCGACGGGGTATTCAGGCAATAGTCTACCAGCCGGGAGACGGTAGAAACCGCCACATGCATGCGGGTATCGGAGGAAGCATAGTAAATGAATACCTTGCCGTCTTCATCGGCAATCCATCCGTTGGCAAACAATACATTGGAGACATCGCCCACCCGTTCTTCTCCTTGGGGAGCCATGAAGAAGCCTGCCGGAGAAGCAATGACCCGGGTGGGGTCTTCCAGCGAAGTCATATACATATAAAGTACGTAACGCAAACCGGCAGCACACCCCCGGACACCATGGGCAAGGTGCAACCATCCTTGAGGCGTTTTAATCGGATGGGGACCTTCTCCGTTCTTTACTTCTTTAATCGTATGGTAATTGCGTTGGTCGATAATTTTCTCTTCTTTCACTTCCGCATGGGTGATGTCGTCTATCAACGCCCACCCGATGCCCCCACCACTGCCGGCATCGATAAAACCATCTTGGGGACGGGTGTAGAAAGCGTATTTACCCTCCACAAATTCCGGATGAAGCACTACGTTGCGTTGCTGGCTTTTCGTTTTCAAATCCGGCAGACGTTCCCATACTTTCAAATCCCTGGTGCGGGCAATAGCAGCCGTGGCAGTTGCCGATGAGAGGTCGCCCGCCGGAGCCGTATCATCATGACGCTCCGCACAGAATATTCCATAAATCCATCCGTCTTCGTGAGCTGTCAGTCGCATATCATAAACATTGGTGGCAGGAATCACATCCTCGGGCATGGTTACCGGATAATCCCAAAAACGGAAGTTATCAATGCCGTTGGGGCTTTCTGCCACGGCAAAAAAAGATTTGCGGTCGGCGCCTTCTACACGCACCACCAACACGTATTTGCCCTTCCACTTGATGGCACCGGAATTCAGCGTGGCATTCATGCCGATACGTTCCAGCAGAAACGGGTTGGCTTTCTCATTCAAATCATACCGCCAGAATACCGGAGTATGGGCAGCGGTCAGAATAGGATATTGATAACGGGTAAAGATGCCGTTTCCTCCTTCCAAGGGCTTGTTGGGACGGGTAACGAGTTTTTCGTAATCATCAAAAAGTGCTTGCACTTTGTCTTTATAAGAAGTCATATAGCTTATTATTTAAAAAGTCAATACCAGTAGGTTTTTTATTTTATTTCTTCGAGAAACAGGACGCGGCTGGAATAATCGTTCTGTTTATGGTAATCTACCACGTGATTGTAAGGAATCTCCAATCCGTTTGCCATCAGATATGCCCCGCTGAATATCTTTCCCTCGAAACGCAAGGGGCGGTTGTCGATACGGTTGAGTTCTACGACTTTATAGCGTTTATCGGGACATAGACCTGCCATCTTCACCCGAGGCAAATGTTGGTTACAGAAATGCTCCGTTTTCCACCAATAGAACACTGCGCTTTCTTTCTGGGGCGATACATACATCAGAGAAGCGACTCCCAGCTTATCATAAGGAGAAACCAGACGGTAAATGTCTCCCAACTGCACTACCGGACGGATTTTCTTATACCCGGCAATAGCCTTCTTACAAAGTTCTTTTTCTTCCTCCGTCATATTCTTAGGCTGGATTTCCATGCCCAGACGGCCGCTCATCGCCACATCGATGCGGTATTTCAGAGGAATGGAGCGGAAGGTCTGATGATTGGGGGCGGCACTAATATGGGAAGCCATGGCTATAGCCGGAAAGAAGTAAGAAGTTCCCCATTGCATATAAATCCGTTGCAAAGCATCGGTATTATCGCTTACCCAAAATTCATCGAAGTAAGGCAGCACGCCATAGTTGGCACGTCCGCCCCCACTGGCACATGCCTGGATACTCAAATCCGGATATTTGGCACGGATACGGCGGCATACATTCTCGAATCCCCGATGAAACTCGATATAGAGGTGGCTTTGATTGTCTTTCGTTAAGTAAAGGGAGCCGTGGTTCATTATAGCCATGTTGGCATCCCATTTGATATAATCGATTTCAGGATGATGGCTCATCAAATCGTCTACAATCTTAAATATAAAGTCCTGCACTTGGGGATTTGCCAAGTCAAGCACTACTTGCGTACCTCCCCGCCCCAAGACCGGTTCGCGCCCCGGCGCTTTAAGTATCCAGTCGGGATGCTGCTCGTAAAGTTCGCTGGTGGTATTGGCCATTTCCGGTTCAATCCAAATGCCGAATTTTATTCCATACTTGCGAGCATTCTCCACCAGACCGGCAATGCCGTTGGGCAATTTATTCTTATCAACCACCCAGTCGCCCAAAGAAGAATTATCCGTTTTGCGCGGGTATTTATCTCCAAACCATCCGTCATCCATCACAAAGAGTTCGCCCCCCATAGACGCAATATCCTTCATCATTTGGTCCATCCCCTCTTCATTAATATCAAAATAAACGCCTTCCCAACTGTTTAACAGGATTTTCCGCAATACATTTCCATGAGCCAGCTTGTACATCCGCGCCCATCGGTGGAAATTACGGCTACTCCCGCTCAATCCCTCGCCGCTATAGGTGAGTGCCAGCGCAGGAGTGCGGAACACCTCGTCTTTTTTCAGATGATAAGCAGAGTTTTCTTCATTGATACCTGCATAAAAGTGGTGATAGTCGCTGTCGTCGGTATCGATACACAGTTTATAGTTGCCGCTATAACACAGGGCGGCGCCAATCACATTTCCCGTATTCTCCTGCGGCTTGCCGTCCAGAGAAAACATCACTTCGGCATGTGCGGTATGTGAATTGCGCACTCCGTCCTTGTTTTTTATAATCTTCGTCCCCTGTTGCAAAGGTTCTTGTGCCAAACGTCCCTCATTGGCCCACGAACCATAGAGATGGGACAACCACACTTCTCCACGCCGTATCGGAAGATAAGCGGAGGCAAACTGATTCAACGTAACAGGTTTCTTTTCCTGATGGCTGATTTCGGTCCACGCCTCAATAACATCCACATCCTGATAGGCTTTATAGCAAACCTTCGTACAGAAAGGATATACCTTATCTTTCATCTCCACCACGGTAACCGTCGCATTTCCCTCTTTGTTCGTGGTTACTCCCACTACTTCCATCTGCAAGGTCATATTTCCATCGCTATGTTCCACTGCCAAGGCCGATTCGCCCGGACAATTCAATCCATAGACCGGATAGGCTGCCTGATTGCCACTTTCCACCTGACTTATTTCCTGCAAGTCGGTCTCTGAGAGTTTATTACCATAATACACATACCGCAGATCTCCTCCTACCGGGGCAGACAACACAAGCGAAGTTCCCGGAGTGGAAATACATACATTCTGAGCAAGCAAATTGCCCGCAAGCAGACAAGCTCCTATCCACAAACTGTTTCTTTTCTTCATTCTCATGACTGAACTCCTATTTATATAATTTAAATTCATCCCCGATAAACAACGTCTTCGGTGAACGGTAGAACTCCATAAAATCATCAGCCGAGACTTGTCCCGGATAAGGTGCATAATAATGCCCTTCCCTTTCGCGGGCGTTTCTCCACACAAGCACATAACTAATCGGATAGCGGCTGATAACCGGCATCAGCGTTTGAGTCCACCAGGTGGAATCGGGAATCGCTTCATAACCTGTTTCGGTCACAGCTATCGGCTTATCCTGCTTCTTGCCGGCTTCTGTGAGAATCGTAAGTGATTTGTCCAGTGTCTGAATGTATTTCTGGCGATCAAACTGATAGGTGTCGAACCCTAACAGGTCTATAATATCGTCTCCCGGATAGCGTTCGAGATATTCTTCCATATTGTCCGGCTCTGTACCGGGAGAATAAGCATAGAGCAGATTATTCGCTCCTTTCTCTTGCATACGGTCGTACGTCAACTTCCACAGGGCTTTGTATTCCTCTGCCGAACAGAGGTTCTGCCCCCACCAGAACCAGCTTCCCGTATGTTCGTGCCAAGGACGGAAAAGAACGGGGACTTTCGTTCCATCTGCCGTCACCAGCGAGTTCATAAAAGCAGCCACCCTGTCGAGCCAGCGGAGAAACTTCTCATGATTATTTCCTCCGGGAAGTATGGAAGCCACCACCGTGGCACAGCTCACATCCCAAGAATTCTTTCCCGTAACAGGATTATCCAGATGCCAGCTTAGCGAACTCATTCCCCCACGATTGTATTGGGCAATAATCTCGTTCTTTATTCTTTCAAAAGGCACTTTATCCAGGTTCTTATCGTTGCCGAACTCTATATGTCCCAAATCAAAGGACATCACAGCCGGATAAGCACCACATACACTTTTCACATCGCTCCGGCCGGCATCTCCATCCCATCCGATGCCATAGGACGTATCATCGTGATGCCCGAACATAAAACCAGTTGCGGGCAACTGTTTCAATGATTGTAATAAATACTCTGTCTCCGCCGTTCGCTTGGGCATCACATCTTGTTGGCGGCACGAAGTCGCTCCTATCAGCAAGCAACCTGCCATTATACACATTTTTATTTTCATGATATTTTATTTTGTATTCTGTTATTTAAGGGAAGGCATATCATCGCGGGTCATCACATAATCTTTGCCCAGAATATCCAACCACCAGTCTTTGCTCCCATGTTCATGCTCCGGCGATTGGAACTCCGCCGAGGCAGGGTCATTTGTACGGTTATAATCATACCAGGTCATAAACCATGACCACGTTGCTCCGGCTTCCCACTGGCTGCTCATTGCAGCTACATTGCCACACTCACTTAACGTTAACAGCTTATCCGGATAGAGCTGTTTCATCGCGTCATATCTCTCTTTAACGGAAGTAGCCGAGGCATTATTATAAATATCACAGCCTACCAGGTCTACGTATGCATCTCCCGGATACCAGTCGTTCCCCCCGGCAGGCTCATAGGTCCACACCCAAATAAGGTTATTCAGTCCTTTGGCAAAGAAGGTATCGTACATCATCCGCCAAAGTGCCTTATAGGATTCTGCATCTTTAGCTCCCCACCAGAACCATCCACCGGCAGCTTCGTGCAGCGGACGCCAAATGACAGGGATATTGGCATCCTTCAGCAGAAGCAGATAAGATGATATTTTCTCGAGATCGGCTTTTACGACACCATTTTCATAAGTGCCTTCCTGAACAGCTTTCGTAATATCAAAAGTAGTTTCCTCTGTATAAGAAGCATAATCTGCACTCCCCTCATAGGTCGGCACATTCCAATGCCACATAGCAGAAACCAACCCCTTGTTATCCCACCAGTCTTTTACGACCGAAATGTCCGAGTAATCAATCCAATCGGTAGGAGAATCTTTCAGATGCAAATAATCAAATCCATTCATCGCAGGCCATTTCCCTGTCTGCTGATATACCCAGAGGGCTTCGTTGATATTCCAATTGACGTTGGCCATCGTACCTGAAATAATCTTCTTGCCGAAATTCTCTTTCAGGAAATTCCACACATTCACGGCTTCGGGCGATTTCTCCTCCGCTGAGAGAGTGGTGAAGGAAGCCGTATAGTCGTTTGTAGAAACAACTCCGGCTACAGAACGAATTGCCCCTTGTGCTAAAGTAATCCGGTAAGTCATCTGCGAACCGGCATCCACATTCAGAAGTATGCGCTTACCCACCGCCGCTACCGAAGAGGTATTCTCACTATTGACCATTATCTTAGATTTGTCCAGAAGCCACACATCCTGATTGAACTCAAAAGATACCAATACCATGCCTGGGTAAACCAGTGTAGACTCGGTGGGAGAAACTGAAACCAGCTCCAACGCGGCTGCACTGACAGTGTTGTTTCCCTGATCGTCGTCCGAGCAGGCACTCAGAAAGAGAGTGCCGGTGAGAAAGAAAAATATACTTAGTAATTTACGTTTCATATTCGATGCTATTTAAAATTTTGTAAGTTGAAAGAAGGTGCTAATCAGCCTGTTTTAAACAAGCCTGTCAGCTATTAGCAGTTGAACTGTCAGGTACTAATAGTTGGGCTGTCAGGTATTAATAGTTGATTTCTCAGGTATTAATACCTATCACGCTGGATGTTAATAACTGACAACTCAACTGTTAACACCTGACAATCCGTTTGTTAATAGCTATCCAACAGGGCACTTGCAAAACTTAAAAAGATGATTATTTTATGGGATCTAATCTCAAATTGTCCAGGCAAATGCCGGCTGGGACAGGTGCGTCCGTACTACCGCCATAAATACCGGTTGTATTCATTCCCAGAGTGTAATCGCCCGTCAGGTCAGATGCTAAATCCGCTATCTTATAGGAAACCGTTATCCACTTTCCATCGGTCGATTCGGGGAACATACCTGCACCAACCCACAGCCACTTATCCGCCAGAACGAATTGCATGGCAGCCTGGGAAGCACCCACCGTCCCTTCTTCAATCTTTATATCAAACTTGATGCAGTAATTCTCAATACCACTCACCGTTCCTTTATCCTGATGGTTGCAATTAATCACCCAACTACCATCCTTGTTATCCAATGTTTTTGCCAGGTGCAAATAGACGTTTCCTTTTTCATCCGTCAGGAATTCCGTAGCCTCGGCATCGGTCCAACTGCCATCCCAGGAAGCGTTATGGTCTCCACTATCCTCAAAGTCGTTCAACATGATAGTTTCGGGCGTAATGGGGTCAGTATTGGAATCACCGGACTCTTCGACCCACACAGAAGTGAACAGGGATACTTTGGTAAGGGTATAGTTACAACCCTGTATAGCCATGTCGTTAGCGAGCAGTTTTCCTAAAATCTCTTCGTCAATGGCCCGTTCATAATAGCCTTGGGCAAAGTCTCCTGAGATATCAAAACTACCCAACTCATCATTTAACCCCGGCCAGCCACCGGCTGCCTCTTTCAGTGCACCCTGCTGCCAATCACCGGTTTGGTCGGTGATATACACGCGAATGACATCTCCCACTTTAGCTGTAGCAAACTTATCCTTGGGTATGATGACGCTATTCTCCCAATTACCGATGACCACCGGTTCGCCTTCGTACAACACCATTTCTTTTTCGACCCACGAACCGCCGCCTTCACCGGCAATAATGGTAAGTGTTCCCAAGTCCATCACTTCTCCATTCTTAAAGACCAGCGAGACTTTTATATCTTCACCCAGCGGAGTACTCTCGGGAAGATATACCTTGACTTCGGTATTGGATTTTCGTATAAAATCGAGTGCCTCAATCGTCAGTGACTCCTCTTCCGACTCAAATATTACTTTATCCGTCAGCAACAAGTCATTGCCGATAATGGAGAGGTTACTGTAGGTTTCCACCGTCTCAGAGGGTGTAAAGTAGTTCAAACCAGGTTTCGCTTTGCGCATCCGCTGCCGGCTCGACACTTCGGCATCGGCTGTCCTGACGACTATCGCCTCTCCCTGTTCGCTCACATTGGAGGGTACTTTAGCCTTTAATGTACGTGTATCGACCACCTCCAAGGAAACGGCAGACTGCCCTCCTGGGAAAATGACTTCCGTCACCTGTTCCAAAGCAGTTCCGGTAATGGTTACTTCCGTCCCTTCCATCACGATGGTAGGATAAAAGGAAGATATAGACAAAGTGCCCCCTGCATCTTCTTCGTAGTCGGAGCAGGAGACGAAGACTATACTCAGCAACATAACTGCTGCCCAATCATAAAATATCTTTTTCATATCTCAACCGGTCAATTTTGATTTGTATTATCCCAACCCGCATTTTGCATCAGGTTGGTGTTTTTATTCAACTCACTAAAGGGAATGGGGAAGAAACGATATTTCTGGTCCCAGGCACGTGCCTTGAGAGAACGTGTCAAGATGATGTCTCCATTGGCTGCTTTCTGCAAAGCTGCTACCTTTATCTGTTTTAAATCATCTTGAGCAGAGTTCCAGCGGCGCACGTCCCAGAAACGATGGTCTTCAAACGCCAACTCAACCAGGCGTTCGCGCTTGTAACGTTCCCACCAGTTATCCGGCGTGCCTGCCCAATGAGGCATCCCCACATCGGCACGGTCACGCAGCGAATTGATTGCTCCGTTAGCCGTCAGTTCAAACTCGCCCGGAGTTTCCGCATTTCCATAATAGCGGAACATAGCTTCTGCATAATTCAGATAAAACTCTCCTAAACGCATCACTATCCACGCATGGGGAGTAGTGGTAGCATTGTTGGTGGAAATATTGACGTTGCCGTCACAGTATTTTTTCAGGTAATACCCCGTAGGAGTTGCATTTACCAGCGGAGAAGCATTCACTCCTCCTTCAAAGGTTTCGATAGGCCGGGTGTTATAATTGGGCCACAGGTCTCCGTTTTTGACAACCGTCATGCCAAAGCGAGGGTCTAAGTTATCATAAGGACGCTCTGTAGTCAGGTTGATGACAGAAGCCGCAAAGCGTTCGCCGAAGGGTTGCTCGTTGTCTACATATTCATAAGCGTCTACCAAGGTCTGCGTAGGACACATCCCCGACTGTCCGTTTTCTACGCCTACTGGATAGTTATAGCTTTCCCAACTGCTCAAGGCTCCCCGCTTCGTGGCAAAGATAACTTCTACGCCATCTCCATTGTTAGGTCCCCAGATATTGGCATACGTATCCAGTTTGATGCCCCATCCGGCTGCGCGCTTAATCAGTTCATAGTTGGCACGTGCTGCATCCAACCACCATTCCTGCTTCTGTTCCGTATTGAACAGGGGAGAAGCTTTGTAGAGTAGCGTGCGTGCTTTCAACGCCAGGCACATGGGACGCGTGGCACGCCCCACTTCCTTATCCAACTCCGTGGTGTAAGTAATGGGAAGATATTCGGCAATGGCATCCATTTCTTCTACTATCCAATCCATGATGGTCAGTGCCGGGGTCTGTGTCATGCGATTGGCTTCTTCATTCGTCAACGACTTCAAGGTGAAAGGAACTGCGCCATAAGCACGCACCAGTTCAAAGTAGAAATAAGCACGGAGGAAACGGGCTTCGTACTCAAACAGCTCAAACTTAGTCTTCATTGCCTCGTAATCTGTATTATACTGATAGGCGGAAATATCTATCTTATCCAGTTTCTCCAGGAAATTATTGGCTTCCGCTATCGCTTTATAGGAATTGTCCCAAGTAAAAGAGAAAGGATTGATGGGACTCCAACCTCCATTGTAAAAGCGACGGACACTCGCCGTGGATAAAGCGCACTCCGATTCGTCGGTAGCTGCGGCAAGAATGGGTCCGCTTGCCCCTTCATAATTCTTATCGAAGCCGTTAGGAATACGTGCATACACGCTTGTCACCAATTGTTGGATGCCGTACAACGGACTTTTATAAATCCACTCTTCATCGTTGGTTGTCACTTCCGTATAGTTTAGATCGACACAACCCGTACAGCATATAGATGCCAATGCAATGGCAGATATATATTTTAGTAATTTCATATTGATTCTCCTTTTTCTTTAAAACTTAAAAGAAACTCCCAGATTTACTCCCATCAATGTCGGATAGTTGGTACCGATATTCTCCGGGTCCATTACATCCAGGTTGCTGATAGTCATCAGATTCTCTCCTTTAACGAACACCTTGCATTGCGAAAGTTTCAGCTTCGAGATAACCGATTGCGGCAAGTAATAATAGAACTCGCAATTGCGCAGTTTCAGGAAGTTTATATCCTTATACCACAAGTCGCTTGCCCGATAGTTGTTGTTGTTCGTTTGCGACGTAAGACGCGGGTAAAGCGGATGTTCGCTTATTCCCCAGCAGTTCTCATAGTATTCTTTAGAGAGGTTGGCGCCGTCTATCATAGGAGTGTAAACACCTGTAGTGCCGCAATACTGCGTAAACAAGGCCGCTCCCTGAAACAAAGCGTTAAAACCGAAGTCTTTGTAGCGGAAGCCCAGGTTCAATGAGTAATTCAGTTCCGGAAAGGAGGTATCATACCCCATCCGCACCACGTCGTTTTCATTAATAACTTTATCGTTATTCTGATCTTGGTACTTCAAGTCACCCGGCCGGCAAGTGTCAAACTCCTGCGGATGGAAAGCGGCAATGTCCGCCTCATCGGCAAAGAAACCGATTGTTTTTAATCCCCAAGCCTGGTTGACACGTCCGCCCACAGCCGACAAGTAGTCATAGGCTACATTCTCGATGGTGCGGAGAACTTTATTCCGTCCCCATGTAACACCCACACCTGCATTAAAAGACATATCCTTCTTGATATTCTTCACCAGATTGGCACCGAACTCCACGCCGTAACTTGCCACACGCCCCCAATTGACATAAGCGGAAGGAATACCGACTACGGACGAATTTAATCCGTCGCCCGACAAAAGGATGTTATCCCTCAACTGGTAGTAAACATCCAAATTAATATCTAAGCATCTGGCCAGACGAAGGTCCGAACCGAAATTAAATTTGTAAGCTGTTTCAAGTTTAAAATCGGAAGTAGGTTGATAGCCGAGAAATGTTCCCCAATTCTGTGAACCGACCCCGGCACCGAAGTAATAATCGCCCCCGCCACCATTATAGTTCTCCAGCCACAGCCCATTGACCGGTACATAATCCGTATGCTGGATGCCGGCGGAAAAGCGCAACTTCCCTAAATTAAGGCCTCCGGTTTGGTCATTGTCGGCAAAAATATATCCCAAGGACAGCGTGGGTGAGAAAGACCACTTCTGGGGATAAGAACGGCTAGAACCGTTCATTGCAAGAACCAAGTCTGCCACATACTTCTGTTTGAAATCATAATGCAGATATGCCATCCAGTTCATGCGGTTGAAGGTCATATACTGTCCGTTTGAAGTCTCATTCTTCTGATGCCAGATGAGGGAAGCCGCAAAATGGTCGTCATCGCGGAAAGAAGTCCGGTAGTCAGCCGAGACGGACAGATAAGAAGAACGCAAATGCTGGTTGATCCAATAATTATAAGCCAGGTTATTGGTTTTATCCCCTGCCGAATAGCTGGTCAAGCTGCCGGGAATGCCATTGGAATCGAAGGTGTAGCGTTGATAGCCATACATATAACCCATTGTATTTTGCTCGTATATCTCCGAGAAGTTGTTGTAACCGAAACGGGCGGACACACTCAGTCCCTCCAACCAGAAGTCTAACTTTTGCTTCAAGGTGATGTCTCCCTGGAACTGGCGGGCGTGACTCTTCTGGAAACCCGAAGCCTGTATTTTAGCAGCCACATTGTTCATGCCATACGTTGTATTTCCTCCCCATATTCCTGTCAGTTCTCCATTCGGGTCGTTCTGTACCGGAAAAGCCGATGCAGGAGTCTGATACAACATCCAGGTAAGGTCGGCAGCCGTAGCCCCCGCCGGACGATTGGTCTCAATAAACGAGCCTAACACATTTACCTGCATCGATGTGGTCCCCGTAAGCTGCGCATCCAGGTTTGCCCGTACGTTGGCTTTGGAGAATTTCAATTGGGAAGAATACTTTTCTTGTTCCGTATTCTTCAGAATACCTCTGCTATCGGTATAGTCTAACATGGCAAAATACTGTAACTTATCATTTCCACCATTTAAGGAAATGTTCAACTGGTCTTCGGAACCGATGTTTTTAAAAGCCTCTTTTTTCCAGTCAACATTCGGATAGTAATAAGGGTCTAATCCGACGGCAAAAGCATTCAACTCATAATCATTATACATAGGTGTCAGTCCGTCATTGCTCCGCGCCTGATTCATAGCCTTTGCATACGTATAGGCATCTACGAAGTCGGCGACTTTGGGATTGAAAGTGAACTTATGGTCGTAGGAAACGGAAACACGGTTCTGGTTGGCTGTTCCCCGCTTGGTTTTTACAAGGATAGCACCGTTTACGCCTTCATACCCATAGAGTGCTACTGCCGCAGCATCTTTCAGGACAGTCACCGATTCTACCTCCTCCAATGTCATATAGTCGATGGAACGCTCGATGCCGTCTACGAGAATCAATACATTGTTTTCACTTGTGGTTTGAGTCCCACGGATATTCAGGGTCGCCCCATATCCGTCTTCGCCGGCAAAGCCACCTTTCTTTAAGGCTGTCAATCCCACTAATCTTCCATAAAGGGCATCTTTCAGAGAAATGGCAGCGGTTTTCCTTAGCTCATCGCCCGAAATGGTCTGCGTAGCTGCCGTAGAAAGCAATTGGCCTTGCTCTATTCCCATCCCCAGATCCACTTTTCCGTTCTTATAGTCGACCAAAGAACTTTGAGCATCTACATCTAGTGCTGCTATCACACAAAGAGCGGCTAAGCCAATCTTTGATATTTTATTGTTCTTCATATTGTTCTAAAATTAAAGTGCTACATTAAAACCATCCGGGATTCTGAGTCAATCCGTAATTCTTATTAATCTCTTCGGGTGGCAGAGGAGCCAATATCCATTTATTAGACCAGCGCTCCGGATTGCTCCATACGAACCGAGGGTTCCCTCCGGTTATCTCATAAGGAACATATTCAAACTTGGTGGGGAAGGGTTCCGTTGACGAATCCCACGGTTTCTCTACCCGGTTTCCCGCATCGTCTAACCGATAAATTTTAAGTGCACGAAGATGCTTCTTAAAGTCTTCAACCATGAGCCTGCGGTTCATGTCGTGGAAACGGGCTTCACATTCAAAGCCAAGCTCGCAGGCACGCTCACGCATAATTTCTTTAATTAGGTTGTCTTTATTGGAAGCCAGAGCCAAAGAGGGATTCTTTATCTCCAAATCTCCCAAGCCGACCCGCCTACGCACCAGATTCACTTGTGCCAATGCTTCCGCATTCCGTCCTTTCTCTGCCAATGCTTCGGCGTAAATCAAATAAATCTCAGCCATGCGTAAATAAGAGACCTGCACGGGTTCGTCATCAATCGTTCCCTGGCCGCCCTGGTCATCGGAACCTAAATCAAGCACATATTTATAGGTAGGAAATCCATGCGGTTTGCAAGCCCAATCGCCTCCGCTCACTTTAAATTCTCCACCTTCCCACAACTGGAGAGGATTACTGCTTCCATAATACTGATACTTGTAATCTTGCTTCTGCACCACGATGGATTCATAGAGGCGGGGGTCACGGTCGGCGAAAATATCCTTTGAAGCGGGTTTCTGGTTATAATATTGTTGCCCGTCAAAGTTCTTGCCATCCGCCCATGGAAACATTTCCATCCAATCGAGCGTTGCGGCACAAGCTCCTGAATGCCATACATTAGCCGGAGACTGATCCCATTCTTTCATGTAAACACGGTCGTGCACTTCTATAATCTTCTCCCGGTTGCCCCGAGTACGATAAGCAGCACGATAGGCGGCACGATACCCCTCTTCATTCTGAGCCGTAGGCTGAATCAACTGGTAATAATCGCCATTCTGCTTATTTAAAGTGAAGAACTGTTCACAGGCATCTATTACATCCTGCCAACGCTGTTCGTCATAGTTACCATACCACACCTGTAAAGCAGTAACCGCATCCTGAGGGTCTTCTGTGCAATAAGGAGTACTACTATTGAAAATAGGACTGGCTACATAGTGGAGCAATTTAGCTTTCAACGCCACAGCAGCCCCTTTCGTCATGCGTCCTGCCCAGGTAGCAATGTCAGCGTCAGGCAACCTCCAAGGCAAATTCGGCTCTTCGATTGCCTCGTTCAGCAACCCGACAGCAAACTCAACCGTGTTCTCCAAAGAAGATCTTCCTTCCTCCAGCTGCTCTTCTCCTTTGAAAGCATGCCTTACGATAGGAAGACCTCCAAAATGACGAATACCGTCCAAATATTTAGCCGCCAGAATAATCTTGCACTCTGCCGTATACCGCGCTTTTTCCTCATCGGTCATATCAGGCACCTTATGGATATTGTCAATAAGCAACTCGCAGTCGCGTACGCAATTCCAGATAGAACGTTTACTGGTGTTACTCATATTCTGAATACCCCCTTGCGAAATAAAGGCGAAACGACTCTGCACCCAACCGGGATTAGCATTGGCAGCAGTCAGGTTTCCGGTATAAAACATGCGCCCTACGTCGTCCCATCCCAGTTCGGAATGCATAATGTCCGACAACGATTCCATCAGGCCGGAATTTAATGTATAGCAAGACTTAAAAGGCGAATAAAGTCCTTCGTAGCATTGCCACAACAGGTACTCTGTATATACTTTCTTCGAGAATATCAATTCTTCATTCACATCCTCCCCATCTGCTTTTTCCAGAAAAGAGTCGCCTAGTTTGATATCATCCACACATCCTGTCAGTGCCCATGAACTCACTACAATAAGAGCAGTTCCTAGTATATATTTTATATTTTTCATCAGATATGATTTTATAAGATTAGAAATTGAGCTTCACTCCCAGATTGAACACACGCATCAACGGATATTTGATGAAGGTGCCATAGCCGCCTCCGGTGTTTTCCGGGTCATTGGCATCTAACGGTGTGAAAGTAAGCAGGTTGGTTCCATTGAGATAGAACCGCATGCTTGCCGACTTGGGCAGCCAGGAAAGGTTACGCAAGGTGTAGCCTACCTCGACATTCTTCAAACGTATATATTTGGAGTCATAATACCAGATGTTGGAATTGGCCTGATTCTGCTTTTCGTTGGCAAACGTAATACGCGGCAATTGAGCAGAAGAAGCGGTTTGGGGTGTCCAGGCATTATCCACTACCCATTGCAGAAGAGAAGAATTATACTGCTGACCGAAAGGTTGGCGGTATACTCCATCCAAGTTTCGCGAGACATTCGCAGCCCCTGACCATAACATGGAAAAATCAAGGTTCTTGTATTGGAAACTCAGATTCAAGGCAAAGGTGTATTCGGGATTATCCGTATGCCCCATATACATCTGGTCATATTCCTCGGTAATCACTCCGTCTCCATCGAGGTCCACATAGACTGCATCCCCATCCATCAGTTGGGCAACCAGTTGTGAGGGCATCACCTGACCGTATTTTGTCTGATACCGTTCTTCTGTCTTCCCTTTCTCATAAAACTCAAAGAATAAATATCCTTTGCGGGCACCGATGGAATGTCCTGTCGCGTATGTCCAGTCGGGGGATACATACATATCTTCCGTCAGTCCCAGTTGCTTGCCCATATAACTGTTCGCTTTTATCAGTTTATCCGGCTTAGACACCTCTGCCTGTTCGATAATCTTATTCTTGGCATAAGATACCGTAGGAGCTATCGTATAAGAGAAATGTTCTCCAATCTGCCCCCGGTATGACAAAGACAATTCATAACCGTGGTTCTTCACCCGGCCATAGTTAATATAAGAAGGACGCAGAGCGGTAGGAGCCTGAATCATGTTTTCGTTATTGATAAGAATATCTTTGCGGTCTTCTGTGAAATAATCAAAGCTTACGCTGAGCTTATCGTTGAATAGTTTCAGGTCCACACCATAGTTTTGTTTGACGGCAGTCTCCCAGGTCACATCTGGAGAAGCAGAAGAATATTCACGCGCCACATTCAGAAAAGTAGTGTTGGTAGTACCGAAGTTATAACCTGCAAAATCATCTACTCCATTGTAGTAACCATTAGATATCTGCCAGGCAGCCGGCAAATAGAGAAAGCGATAACCCTGACAGTTATCATTACCCACCGTACCAATGGATGCACGGAGTTTCATATAGGAAACGACCTTCTTAAGAGGCTCCCAGAATTTCTCTTGAGACACCGTCCATCCTACAGAGGCGGAAGGGAAGAACCCGTAGCGTTTGCCTTTAGCGAAATTCTCTGAACCGTTATAACCCATGTTCAGGTCCAACATATACTTATACATATAATTGTAAGTCATGCGCCCCACTAAACCCACATACCCTTTCGGAATAGATATGTAAGCAGAACTGGCAGCATCCCAGGGATAATAACTCTTTGATTGGTTATACAGCAACAATGCTGTCACGTTGTGATTTCCAAATTTACGGTTATAATTCAGGCTGGTTTCTGCATACCAGTCACGATTCGGCCACGAATTTTCATTGTATCCCAGATTCCAATAATCCCCGCTGCGTTGTAGCGAAAGGGTACCATCATTATTTAATATGGGAGTAAATTGAGCCGGTTTTCCATTGGTGCGGTTCTTCACATGATAGTAGGTGGAGTTATAAGACCCTTTCACTTTTAAGTCAAGACCGGGAGTTAGAAAATCTAATTTCAATTTATAAATCAAGTCCAGGTTTAAGACATTGGTAGATGTCTGTTTGTAACCTTGTCCGTAGAAAGTGTCCAGACCATCGCGAGCACTTACGGCAGCCTCGGAGGAGATATAGGCAGGATTCGTTTTAATCCACTTCCCGTTCACGATGCCCGCACCGGAGAAGGGCTGCGCATCCATCAGGTAACGGAAAATATACTCTTCTCCGTCATCTCCTCCGTTATTACCAATGGTACGTTTATTCTCTACACGCCCTCCCATGTTGATAGAGAGTTCATGCAGTTTCCCAAGGTTCAGGTCCAGGTTTGCCCGATAATTGTAACGGCGATAGGAAAAGTTGGCATTGGAATCCTCTCCGAATGTTTTAAATAGCCCATCCTGATCCAACATACCTAGAGAGACAAAATATCTGGCAACATTATTTCCTCCGGTCACAGAAATATTATGTTGGCTTTGCAAAGCGACATCGTTCATAATATAATCAATCCAGTCGATATTGGGATAAAGCAACGGTTGGTCCTGGTCTTTGAAGTGTTGGACTACCTCTTCAGAAAAACGCGGTTCGTTTCCGTCCGACTGCCGGGCATTATTGAAGACGGTGGCATACGTATAGGAATCGGCAAAATCAAGGAAGTTCGTCACTGTCTGAACACCCCAAGAGGTAGACGCAGAAATCTGTGTCCTCCCCGCTTCTCCCCGTTTGGTGGTTACCAGGATAACGCCGTTTGCACCACGCACACCATATACGGCAGTAGCCGAAGCATCTTTCAACACGGTAATATCAGCAACCTCATTGGGGTCGATTTGCGTAAAACTACGTTCCACTCCATCTACCAATACCAAAGGGTTGGAACCATTCAGAGAGGCTTGTCCACGAACGAAAATAGTAGGGTCGTCGGCTCCCGGCACACCGGAATACTGAACGGTAGACAATCCCGGAAGTTTACCGGAAATAGCATTACCCAACGAAGCCGACGGTGACTTAAGCAACTCTTTACTGTTCACATTAGCGACCGAACCGGTGATGGTTACTTTCTTTTGTTGCCCATAGGCAATCACCACCACTTCGTCCAAAGACTGAGATTCCGCTGTCAAAACCACATTTAATTGCTTCTTCCCGCTTACGCCCACCTCTTTCGTTTGATAGCCGACATAAGAAAAGACCAGCGTGCCGTTCGAAGGAACCGACAGGACATATTTACCATCCACATCAGTGATAGTCCCCGTTGATGTTCCCTTTAGCAGCACAGACACCCCGATCATGGTCTCTCCCATTTCATCGGTGACAGTACCTTGCACCTGTTGATTCTGTGCAAAAGCAAGCCTTGGTATAAAGCTAATAATAGCTATTATACACCCAATTTTTACACTGCGTAGTATTTCCATTAGTATTAAAATAAAATTAATAAATTATTCTCATTCAAACAGTTGTTTCCAAATCCAGTCCATCCATTCATCATATTGTTCCTGATACCAATAGTGGCCGGTTTCCAGATAGGGGTGAAGTTCTTTGGGTGACAAGATGCTATTGTAGGCGGCATACATGGAAGTAGGCGGACACACTTCATCATTATATCCCCAGCTGAACCATCCCGGAACAGACAGCTTGCGCGCGAAATTCACCACGTCATAATAAGCGGTGGTTTCCACCCACGACTTATCCGGATGGGAATCATAATAAAAGTAATGGGGCCATCCGCCTGCCCTCTTTTCCAGAAATGCCGTATGGTCGCACATGGCGGGATGGACCGCTGCATAAAAAGTAACCCGCTTGTCCAGGGCAGCCGTGATAACAGAGAGAGCGCCACCCTGGCTGGAACCGGTCACTCCTAATGATTTTCCATTATATTGGGGCAAAGAGCAAATGAAATCGACCGCTCTCAAAGCTCCTACGACCACACGCCTGTAATAATTCATGTTCTTATCGTCCCTGCCAATCAACCAATAGTTGAACAAGGCTCCGTTGGACAGCTTATCGTAGTATTCTTGCTCCATTGTTACCGGAATGCCGTGAATGCCGATTTCTAAAGTGATTGCCCCCTTGGAAGCTGTATAGACATCTCCATAATAGGGACGGATGCCTGCCCCGGGCACACGCAGCAAAGCCGGATATTTCCCCGGAGCCTTGGGCATACACAATATGCCATACGTCCGTGAGCCCCACCGGATATTCTGAAAACTCACGTGGTACACATTGACTGTCTCCGTACAACGTTCGGGAAGCAAGGTTAGGGTCGGTTCAAGAGCCGTCCACCTGGCTTCTTTCAATGTGCCGGACCAAAAGGCATCAAAGTCTTCCGGTTCTCTGGCAAAGGGCTTGATTTGTTCAGGAGAATAACCCACATTTGCAAGCCCCTGGTACTCTCTCCCACCGACATGCGCTTTCACTTTACAACGTAAAAAGCCGGGCTGTTGCAGCTCCCCTTTCAGGGTCACTTTGCCATCTTTTAGCACTATCCCGGCGCCCTTCTTCACCGGGTACATTTCCGGACCCAGTTCATAATCAATCTTCACGCCGGGCAACAAGTTCTGGGCTTTGTAGACCTGAACGGTAAACGTGCATTTCTCTCCGGGACGATATATCCAGTCCGGATGATCGGGAGAAACAACCACACGAATCTCATTTCCCCGAATCTGTGCTTCCACCGCACACCGGCAGATAATCAGCAAAGCAAAACAGAGTATCAAACGTTTCATTTGTTATAGTTTTAAGGTTTCACATATTTTCGTATCACGTCAATTGTGGTGCTGTCCGACATGAAGACGGAATTCAGTCCTTGCTCTTCCTGTGCCGGGTCGCCGGTATAATCATCTCCCCTTTGCCAGAAGATATGTCCTTCCGCCTGCCGGGCTAAACCACCCCATGCCCAAAAGTTACATCCGGCAAAGAGCCCGTCGTTGCGGCGGCTTTCGCGTATGAGGTTAAAGATAAATTCATAGTATTCATCCCTCGCCATAGTGGGAGTCGTCTGAGAGAACTGCATGCCATCCCGCGGAAAGCCGAACTCTTCCAAAACAAGTGGTTTGTTATAGGTGCGGGCAATTTCCAGATGTTCGTTAATATACTGCCGGGTATTCTCCTTCGCAAGCGGCAAGCGTTCCACGAGGCTATCGCCCTTCACCCATCCCCAGTTATAGGGCCAGATATGAATAGTCAGATAATCTATGTTGGAATCTGAATGAATTTTCTCATAAAGTTCTATATCCCCTTCGCACCCCCATTTTCCTTCGCTACCCGAAGATACCAGATGATTCTTATCCAATGATTTAATCAATGCGGCAACCTCCGCCATCCATCGTGCAAACGGTTCTTTATTCCCCTCAGCGAACGCACGGGGTTCATTACCTATCTGCCACGACATAATGGCGGGATCGTCAACGTACTTTATATTGGTATACCTATTGATTCGTGTCAGGATATGCTCCACATATCCGGCAAAGATTTCTTGTGCCGCCTTACAACGGGGAAACCGGCTTACATATTCCATAAAAGTTTCCCATCCATCTTTGTGGGGGATAGGCGCTTTTCCTTCGCCCGCCCATTCCAGGTATTGGCTGTATCCTCCGCTCCATTCCCAGGAATTATTTAAGTAGAGCACGGCTACCATCTTTCTTTTTCCCATCTCCGCCAGCAGATAATCCAGTCCGTCAAAAAGGGTATCATTGTAGACCCCCGGGGCAACCTGCAAGGTAGGTTCTACTTTTGAAAGCACGCCTCTCTGCCCGTCGCTACCTACCAAAATCCGTAAATTATCTACTCCGATTTCTTTCAAAGAATCCAATTCGGCGGCAAGACGCACTCGATTACCTCCTTCGCCCTGCGAAGCCAATATAGCTCCATACCAGAAATTGGCGCCCACATACTGATACGGCTTGCCGTCTCTGATAAACTGTCCTTTTTCAACAGAGATGAAGGAAGAACTTGTTGACTGCCGCCGCGACGTACAAGCTCCGCCACTTAGCAAAATCACTCCTGTCACACATAAGATTAAGAATGTACTTCTCATAGCATTTTTTTTATGGTTCCACTGGCAAAAATAGAAAGAACGAACTAAAAGCTATTTTCCAAATGATTTCTATCCTATCCCAAATGTCATATAATACATTTCAGCATGCAATTAGATACAAAACGGACAGAATCAGGCTCTTCTTCAACATAGAGTCTTAAACAAATTTCCTATCTTTGAACTGTGGAAAAGGAAACATATATGAAAAAACACTTGTTACTGCTCTTATTAACCTTCATCAGTCTGGTGGGCCGGGCCTATGAAGGAATCAATTTTCATGTATTAGATGTAAAAGCCGGCATTTCTGATAACTATATTCAAGACGTCTTGCACGACCAATACGGTTTCATGTGGTTCGCCACCCGAAATGGAGTAAACCGCTACGACGGTTACCACTTTAAGACATACATGACCATCCACCTGGGAGCATACGACAATAACATAGAATGGATAGCGGAAGATGCGGCGGGAACCATCTGGATTAAGACCCCTCCTTCCTATTGCTTTTATAATCGGGAAAAGGACGAAATGGACAACAACATACACATTCCCCTCAGCAAACTGGACATACAAGAAGAAGTGAAACAACTCTATGTCGATGAAGACGGAAACCTGTGGTGCATAACGCCCCGGAATATTTATAACTATCAATTCAAGAATAACAAAACCTTCCGTTTCCCTTTTTCATCCGATACGGAGGTGGTGGACCTGACGTGCCGACAGTCACATGTCTACCTGCTATTGTCCGACGGCACTATCGCAACCATCAATTGGCAGACCCACCAAGTTTATAATGAAACACAAGTCGAAGGGTGTTCAGGATTCAAGCGTCGGATCTACATCGATACCGACTTATGCCTGTGGCTGTATGCCACGCATGGGTCCGGGCTAACGTGCTATTCTACCCGCGAAAAAGGATGGATATCTTTCCCCGGACAGAAAGAATTAAAAGAAGAGCACAATAATATCACCTCCGTAACAGATGACGGAAAAGGAAATATATGGATAGGTACGGATAATAAAGGAATCTATATCTGCCACAAAAGCCAACAACAGTTCAAACAGTTCTGTAAACAGGCAAACACTTTATTTTCCCTGCCCAGCAACCATATCACTTGTTTCTTCAAAGACGCCCGCGACATCATGTGGATAGGTACAAGCAAACAAGGGGTTGCCTACACCTGCCCCGACAACATTGCCTTCGAGAACATCTACTGCCCTAATCAGGAAGACGTCAGTTGTCTACTGGAAGATAACAACAAGAACCTCTGGTTAGGATTCGACGGTGAAGGCATTGCCAGATATGATTATCAGAAAAAAGAATATATCTACTTTAATTCTTCCAACAGCACGTTATCTTCTAACCTGATTGTATGTTCTTACACCGACTCTAAAGGCCGCATCTGGTGGGGAACGTTCGGCGACAGCGCGTTTTATTATGAAAATGGAAAGTTTATTCCTCTCAAAAAGATTGTAAATCCGAAGGAAACCAACCTTCCCTACTACATCCGGCGGATTACGGAAGACAGCGCTGGCAATATATGGTTTGCCACCTATACACAGGGCGTCTACTGCCTGGATACACAGGGCAACCTCACTCCCTATACTGCTGCAAACTCTATCTTACTAACCGACTACATCGCCGACTTATCCTGTGCAGACGGAAACACCCTATACATTGCAACCAGCTCCGGATTGTACTGCATGAATATCTCTACCCACGAACTGACGCAGCTCACAGAAAACCGCTCCGGGCAACCGCTTATACAAGATAACTTTGCCAACTGCATCTACGAAGACAGCCGGGGGCTGCTCTGGATTGGAGGACGAAAAGGAGTCAACATTTACAACCCGGTGGATGACAGCCTGAAGCATCTTACGGCGGAGGACGGGCTTTCTCATCTGAATATTCGTGCTATCACCGAAGATACCGACAAGAATATATGGATTGCTACCGACCATGGCATCAACCACGTAGTAGTAGAAAACGCCACGGCGAAACAAAAAATCAAATTCAAATGCTATCCCTATTTTGAAGAAGACGGCATCGGAAACTATACCTTCAACAATATCTCCATCATTTGCAACAAAGAGGGCCAGATACTGATAGGAGGTTCGGGCGGATATCTAAAGATACACCGGAACACTTCCGATTTCCGCCCGCATGAGCATAAAGTAATCTTTACGGGGCTCTACCTGGCCAACCAACGCATAGATGTCGGTTCCACCACTCCCGACGGGCGGGTGCTGCTCGAGAAGAATATCCAATTGCTCCATGAAATAACGATGGATTATTCCGACAGCAACTTTGCGTTGGAAGTGTCGGCAATGGATTATGGCAATCTCCATAAGCTACACTATGCATACCGGTTGGGAGAAAAGGAGGAATGGGTGAAACTCGAAGGAAACCGTATTTATTTCAATAAGCTTTCGCCCGGCACCCACTCCCTGCAAGTGAAAGTGAATGAGAGCCAGGACTTCGACAACAATCCTCCTTCTTCGCTGACCATCCACGTGCGTCCTCCTTTCTGGCTGTCAATCCCCGCCTACATCGGATATGCCGCCCTTATTATCCTTTGCATCATATTAGTGATTCTGCAAATGCGCCGCAAACATATACGCATTCTGAAACAGCAGAAACACGAGATGGAAATCACCCAGCAACACGAAATGAATGAAGCTAAAATGCGTTTCTTTACCAACGTAAGCCATGATTTGCGTACGCCACTCTCGCTCATTATCATCCCGCTGGAAAAACTCCTCTCCTCTGCCATCACTCAAAATATAAAAACAGAATTAAACCTGATACATCGCAACGCAGTCACCTTGCTGAATGAGGTGAACCAACTACTCGACTTTCGGCGGCTCGACCAGCAGAAAACGCAATTATCCCTTTCTCACGGCAACCTGACGGAATTTGTGAAAGAAACATTCTCTTCTTTCAACTCCCTGTCTTCTACCAACGGAATCCGGATGTCTTTAGAAATTAACTCACCGACTATCGAAACGAACTTCGACCAGAACAAAATACGCCGTATACTCCTGAACCTGCTCTCCAATGCCATCAAATATAACTGCGAACAGGGAAGTGTCGTTGTCAGCGTCGACAAAATAGAGACTGACGAGGGAGAACAAGCACGCATACAGGTAGCCGACACGGGAATCGGAGTCAAAGAAGAGAACAAAGAGAAGATATTTGACCGATTCTTCCAAGAACAACACCAGGCAATCACCTACGTGGGAAGCGGCATCGGGCTCCACATCGTAAAAGAATACGTCACGCTGCACGGCGGAAGGATAGAAGTGAAAAACAATTCCCCCAGGGGGAGCATCTTTATCGTTTATCTGCCCCTCGACAAAACGAGTGCTGCCACAGAAGAAAATCCCCTTCCCGACGTTACCAGTGCAGAAGAAAAAGAGAAGCTGCCTCAATTGCCCTTCAGCGGAAAAAACACGGTGTTGATTGTAGAAGACAACGATGATTTCCGCCACTTCCTCATCAAGTGCCTCAAAGAACATTACGTAGTCTATGATGCCTCCAATGGCCAGAAAGCATTGGAAGTGCTGACCCACCAATCGATACAAATTGTCATCAGTGACGTGATGATGCCGGTAATGGACGGTATGGAATTGTGCCGTAAGATAAAAACCGACATCCGTTATTCCCATATTCCGGTCATCCTGCTGACGGCACGTACGGCGGAAGAACAGGTACTTAGCGGACTGAAAGAGGGAGCCGACGAATATATCACCAAACCCTTTAATCTGGAAATCCTCCTTCTACGCATTCAAAAGATATTGAAGTGGACTGCCAATAATCATGAGAGATTTAAAACCATCGACGTTTCTCCCAGCGAAATCACTGTCAGCTCTCTGGACGAACAACTGATAGAAAAAGCAATCCGTGCTGTAGAAGAAAACATGGATAACTCCGACTTTTCCGTAGAAGAACTCAGTGCCCATGTGGGAATGACCCGGGGACACTTATATAAAAAACTCATGCTAATCACCGGAAAATCTCCGGTGGAATTTATCCGAGTTCTACGTATCAAACGAGGAAGACAATTATTGGAACAAAGCCAACTAAGCATTTCTCAGATTGCCTACCAAATAGGACTCTCTCCTAAACTGTTTGCTAAATATTTTAAGGAAGAATATGGATGCTTACCTTCGGAATATATAAAGAACGATAAGTGTTTTTCTTAAAGAATCACTCCTGATAAATTCCTAACCCCCTATTTCCTGAAAAGCCCCGTTCAGCCTGTCTTACACTGGGAAAGGTTGACTTAATAAAAGTTAATCATAATGAGTAAAT
>JAUUNK010000329.1 GCA_030844565.1 Bacteroides ovatus | reverse complement strand
CTATACCATGTATCGCAGTGGTTACGTTTATCTGTTGTTTTGTAACAACTAAGATAATCTCGTTTATACCGGGCGGTAAATGGATAGTAGGATAAAATAAATATTCTATTTAGAGGAGAGGAAGTACTGTCTTCACTTACGGAAGCAGCACGATTGAAAAGATCCGTTTTAGGGAGTGAATAAAATATAGGCAATCAGTATCTTGTTTTAGGTATTGATTGCTTTTTTAATTGAAACTAGATTAAGTTTTATTCAAATAGAGGCTAATCTTGTTGATTTTGATGTAACTTTGAACACAGAATCTATTAATTTATGTAACATGACAAAGATTACGGTAAAGGACGCTTTTGTGTCTGTGATAAAGATAAATGACGAAGGCTATATTAGCCTTACAGATATGCTAAAAGCAAAAGGCGGCGATTTCTTTTTCTCTAATTGGTTGCGGAATAGGAATACGGTTGAGTTTCTTGTTTTTTGGGAAAATTGAATAATCCCACTTTTAATTGTGCCGAATTCGACATAATTAAAAGTCAAGCCGGGCTAAATAGTTATCGTTTGAGTGCAAAAGAGTGGATGCAGAAAACGAATGCTATTGGAATTGTTGCCAAGGCAGGACGATATGAAGGAACTTATGCTCATAAAGACATCGTTTTTGAAATTGATTTGCTTGTCGAACATGGAGAACCTCTGTCTAATGATACAGCAAATAAAGAAGATATAGGGGAATTAAGTAGCAGAGGTTTATAAAGTAACACAGCTAATCATATAAGATTAGCTGTGTCGTATAGCAATATAGAAATTGTCTAATTACTTCGATTTTGTCTATATTCATTAGGCGTGATCCCTGCCATTTTCTTGAACCAACGACTGAAATGTTGCGGATATGGAAATCCAAGTTCATAGGATATTTCACTGATGGACTTTGACGTATTGAATACCTGTTCTTTAGCCACGTCGAGCACCTTCTGCTGAATGTGTTTTAATGCAGACATTCCGGTTTCCTTACGGCACAAATCGCTGAAATAATTGGCGGACAGGCATAATTTATCGGCACAGTATTGGACAGTAGGCATACCCTTCTCAGCCGGTGCATCAGATGAGAAATAATCGTCCAAAAGGCTTTCAAAGCGTGTCAGCACATCTTTATTGGCATTTTCACGAGTGATAAACTGGCGGTCATAAAAGCGTATGCAGTAGTCAAGTAACAATTTGATGTTGTCTATAATCAACGACTTACTATGTTTGTCAATCGGATATTGGAGTTCCGTACGGACTTTCTCCATACATTCAATAATCGTCCGGCGTTCCTGTCCCGACAAGTGTAGGGCTTCATTGGCATTGTATGAAAAGTAAGAGTATTCTTTGATCAAGCTCGCCAATAGTGTACCTCGCAAAAGTTCAGGATGGAAAGCCAACACCCACCCTTCGGGCTGATGCAGCATCCCGTCATCTTCCGAACCCATAACCTGACCGGGAGCAAGAAACAGCATAGCTCCCCGCTGATAATCATAGATACTTTGACCGTATTTCAAATTGCCGCAATCCGTATCTTTCAGCAATATCGTATACACATTATATAATTTCTTGCAAAACCGTAACGGCTTGGCACACTTCCCTTCAATGACACTGACTAACGGATGAGAGGTTTCTATCCCGAAATAGTCATTATATTGCTGGACTGTATCTATTTTCATTATTTCATTCATGGCTTCTTTCTGTTGACATTACAAATGTACTCATTTATCGGCAAAAGTAGCGTATAAATGCAAGACAGAATGTATCAGAATCATAGACGATATTACCATTTTCACAGATGTTGTATGTCGAACGATAAAATTGGTCTTTTATTCCGTGGTATTGATACCGGGCAGATAAATTCAACACCGTATTTTTGCATACATAAAGTTGACAATTAAACAGATAGGAAATGAAAAAGAAGCAAGACAGTGTAAACAACACAGAGATGGGCCGTCGCGGTTTCTTGAAACGGACGGTATTGGCAAGTGCGGCAATCTGTATCGCACCAATATTGGAAAAAGTAACGGCAGCGGAAAAATCCATTACGGGCAAATCGCCTGTGTCGGCAACGGTCTTTCCGGTAAGTATAGCTGCAGTGCGTACACAAAGAACATTGGGTAGCGGAAAGGCTGTGTTTACCGTGTCCGCTATGGGCTTCGGTTGCATGGGGCTTAACCATCATCGTAGCCAGTCGCCTGATGAGAAAGCCTGCACCCGGCTGATTCATGAAGCGATAGAGCGTGGCGTTACACTTTTCGATACCGCAGAAAGTTATGGTTATCACAAAAATGAGAAATTGGTAGGTGAAGCCTTGAAAGGCTATGCCGATCGTGTATTTGTTTCATCGAAATTCGGACACAAGTTCGTGAACGGCGTGCGGGTGAATGCGGAAGAAGACAGTACTCCGTCAAACATCCGCCGTGTGTGCGAAAACTCCTTGCGTAATCTCGGTGTGGAAACGCTCGGTATGTTCTACCAGCACCGTGCAGATCCCAATACACCGATTGAGGTAGTTGCCGAAACAGTCGGAGAACTTATCAAAGAGGGTAAAATCCTGCATTGGGGAATGTGTGAGGTCAATGCCGAAACCATTCGCCGTGCGCACAAGATATGTCCGGTTACGGCTATCCAAAGCGAATATCACTTTATGCACCGCACGGTGGAGGAAAACGGAGTATTGGCTCTTTGTGAGGAACTGGGCATCGGCTTCGTACCTTACAGTCCGCTGAACAGAGGTTTCCTCGGTGGCATGATTAACGAATACACGCTGTTCGACGCCACCAACGACAACCGCCAGACCTTGCCCCGTTTCCAACCTGAAGCCATTCGTGCCAACACCCGTATCGTGGAGGTGCTGAACGCCTTCGGACGCACAAGGGGTATTACCACGGCACAAGTGGCGTTGGCTTGGCTGATGAACAAGAAGCCTTTTATCGTGCCTATTCCCGGTACAACTAAACTCTCGCATTTGGAAGAAAACCTGCGGGCTTGCGACATCGTGTTAACGGCGGAAGAAATGGCGGAATTGGAAAAGGCGGTAGCAGCTATTCCGGTTGTCGGTAGCCGTTACGATGCTTTGCAGGAATCTAAGATTCAGAAATAAATAGCAGAAGTATGAGAACGTTTATTTTTTATATGGTGGCTATCGCTTTGTTGTCGGGTTGCCATACTTACAATAAGGATGTCATAAGGATAGAGGAACAAGGCAGTTTTGCCGTAGGCGGAACGGTATTGACCGATTCATTGGGGCATAACTATCACGGCGACCATGCCTACGTGTTCTATCAAAAGCCAGTCGATGCACGGAAATATCCGCTTGTCTTTGCACATGGTGTAGGTCAGTTCTCCAAAACGTGGGAAACTACGCCCGACGGACGAGAGGGATTTCAGAACATCTTTCTACGGCGTGGCTTCTCCACTTATCTTGTCGACCAACCTCGGCGTGGCAATGCGGGACGTAGCACGGAAACCGTCACTATATCTCCTGTCTTTGATGAAGAAGAATGGTTTAACCGTTTCCGTGTGGGGATATATCCCGATTATTTCGAGGGCGTGCAATTCAGTCACAACAAAGAGGTTCTTAATCAATACTTTCGCCAAATGACTCCCACCATAGGATCTATCGACCTCAATGTATTCTCTGATGCTTATGCCGCTTTGTTCGATAAAATTGGAACCGCTATCCTTGTAACTCATTCACAGGGTGGTGGCGTTGGCTGGCTGACGCTTCCCAAAACAAAAAACATCAAGGCTATTGTAGCTTACGAACCGGGAACAAATGTCCCTTTCCCCAAGGGAAAGATGCCGGAAGAGGGGAAAGTGCCGACACTTTCGAAAAAAACAGAAGGAGTTGAAGTTCCGATGTCGGTCTTTATGGAGTTTACAAAAATCCCGATTATTGTTTATTTCGGTGATAATTTGCCGAAAACAAATGAGCACCCCGAATTATATGAATGGACACGCCGTTTGCACCTCATGCGCAAATGGGCAAAGATGCTGAATGACCTTGGTGGAGATGTGACGGTTATTCATTTGCCCGAAGTGGGCTTGCATGGCAATACGCATTTTCCTTTTTCCGACCTGAACAACATTGCAGTAGCCGACCATCTCTCGAAATGGTTACATGAAAAAGGGTTAGATTGAATTTAGTAAGCAAAATGTTTTTAATGATGGGTATCACATTCAAGATACCCATTCTTTTATGATACTCTGCTAAGTTCGATTTTTATCGGTCAGGCTCGTACAGCGTTATCACACGCACACTCTCATAATTATAAAAACACGCTCATCCCTTTTGCATTTCAGATTTTTATACTACTTTTGTCGTAAGAGAGTTATTTGACAGCATAGCGCCGCAAGTTGCAGAAAATAGCACGGTTGCCAAATCGTTACCTCTGTTTCTCAAATATTCTGCTAAATGTTTATTTTACAATCGGTTAAGCCAAACCGATAAAAATCTAAAATAAACTTCCATGTATCTCAATATAACTTTAATGCTTTTCACCTCTTTCACTCCTATTATAAACCATTACTCCCCAGCCTCTTACGGGTGAACCCTTCCCCTGTTTGGAGCTTTATGCCGCGTAAGCGTCTCCGCGATTCTATCTTGTCGGCCTTTTTTCATTCTTATATTTTTGCTATGTATAAAAATGAAGCATTATGGATTTA
>JAUUNK010000032.1 GCA_030844565.1 Bacteroides ovatus | reverse complement strand
TGTTATTTGTTCCGGCAGGAGCAGGGGGGTACAAGAAAAATGGCTTTGTGTCAGTAAAGGAGCAAAAGCACCTCAAAACTACAGTTTACCTTTATAAATAATATAATATTAATGAATTTAAAAACAAACGATTATGAAAACATTTTTGAAAGCACTGGCTTTAGTGCTGATTGGATTGATGGTGCTTCCCAGTGGTGCTCAGGCTCAAAAGAAGAAAAAAGAAAAGAAGCCTTTCGTATGGGAATTGCCAAAGCTGACAGGTAATGAGGACTTTGATAAGTATCTCCTGACATGTGACACCTTGTACACGCGTATTCAGCACTATAACGACAGCATCACTTACTATAAAGTGGAACAAGCAGAAACGGGACAAACGGACGATACGGGAAAACCGCTTTATAAGTATCAGATAGTGGATGCCGAAGGCAATGTCCGTACCCCTATGCGTGCCTTGGGGCAATATGCCGATTTCATCTTGACAGGTACCAATATTATCTTGGACTGCACCAATCTTTCTTTGTTGACGGCAACTGCCACCCTTTCCCTTCCTTCACTCGGCTTCAGTGCCCTCTCTTATGGGAAGTATGTGAAAGCAGGTCCTAAGATTGTGGGTATGGGCGCCAAGGAAATCAAAGAAATAGTTACTTCCTGCAAGGCACAAGCAAAAGACATTCGTGCTTTGAAGAAATCATCTACGAATACCGGCGATAATAAGAACGCGGTGATGATATCCAGCGAAGTGCCGACAGAAATCGAAATTATAAAGAAGACCAGCGATGAGTTTGATGCCAAAGCTGCTCAGGGAGTCACCGAAGAGGAAGTGGAAAATGCCGATATTTCCAACTTCGATGATCTCTTCGATTCCGAGACCCCTGAGGTGAAAGAAAAAGATGCAAAGTAACTTATTAAATCTTACGAGGCCTAATGTGAGATGAGTAAAAGCGCCGTAGTTCCCTTCTGATAAAAGAGAGGACTATGGCGCTTTTCAATTTATGGGTTAATAACTTTTCTCTACACTTATATGTCTACTCTTATATAATATGGTCTTCACCTTTCCGCTGTAATATCATTGAATAGAAGGGGATAGGGATGAAAGAGAGGTTTACTACTTATTTCGCGTAAAAAATCTTCTGTGGTGTCATTTATCCCCATAGTGGCTTCTTACGGAAATAACCTCCAATGTGACAAGCTCTTCATCTATAGTATAGATAATGCGAAAATGTTTGTTTATACGTCTACTCCAATAGCCGGAAAGATTTCCTTTTAAGGCTTCTACTTGCCCCGTTCCACTTGTGGGATGTTCTTCTAGTTCTTGAAACAGAGAAAGGATTTTTATAATATCTTTTTTCTGTCCCGACTTCTTCCATTGAAGCAATTGGTTCTCAGCTTCTTCCGTGAGCACCAGCGTGTAGCTCATGAGCCCAATAGATTTCTAATTTCCTCTATTGTATAAGCTTTCTTTCTCCCCTGCTTTGCATCTTCAATACCCTGTTTCACAGATGCCATATTTTCGGGGTCATCAAACCATGTATCACCGCTGGGACTAGGATTGGTTGATACTTCCACACTCACAGCTTCTGCTTTTGCTATGAGAAGGCTTTCAATAAAAGCCTTTAGGCTTTTGCCCTGAGATGCAGCCATGATAGACAACTTTTGCAATGTATCAATGGGCAAATCAATATTTTTTCTTTTTAATGTTACTGTTGCCATACCCTTTTAATGTTTTCTACAAATGTATATAATGTATATGATATATACGATGTGCGACCATGATTTTAACATTGTTTATTTAGTAGAATTAAAAACTCTTCTAACTTTGCGTCTCTGTGGGCTATGAATGAATTTTCATCCAGATACTTACTCCTTGTCCCATATAAATCGCTATTTTTGTAACGAATCAGTTTAAGCGTCTACTTATGAAAAACTCATTATTGCTTCTGTCAATGCTTTGTTGCATGAGTGCCTTTGCCCAGAAGGGGATTACTTTTGAAGTTGAGAAGCTTTCAAAGCCCGAGAAATTGCTTTCCACCAAGCCATACGAAGAGGTGTATAAAAGCCTCATTTTATCTGATATAAAAGCCTTTCCTTATGAGCTGGAGAAAGGAAACATACAAGTCCCGTTTAATATTATCGCTAAAAGTGAGGCTCCTGCCGAACTGGTTTGCTTCAATTACAGTTCTTTTTTCGATGGCATGTATCGTGCTTATGCAGACCATCGTCCGTTTGTGTTATCACCGGACATGATATGGTTGTTAATCAGCCAGGGATTTGCCCAGCATGTAGACGCTCACAAAGAAGAGATGCGGCACTACTTTACCAGTTCCGAAGGAAAACTCTCGCTGATAGTGCAAGCTGATAAGAAGTTGGATGATGCTTCTTTGTCGTGGGAAGAGGTACTTGCCGGTTTTAACGAGCAAATCAGGAAACATGCCGGAGACGATTTGGTAGAGTTGCTCACCTGCAATTTCTCGACCACTACCTCGCTCGAAAGAATAGCTTCGGAAATCACCATCATGAAAACCGTAGAGCCCTACTTTGAATTTATTCTCATGTACATTGCTTGCGGAATCCCCGAAATAACGCTCGAAGGAACTCCCGAAGACTGGGAAAAAGTGGCGGATAAGACCCGGCAACTGAAACAGTATGGACTTGACTGGTGGATTTCCGAATTGGAACCTCTTCTGAAACAGTTTGTAAAGGCATCCAAAGGACAGGTGGACAAGAAATTCTGGCGCAATATGTTCAAGTATCATTCGCAGAAACGCTATGGCGCACCTAATATCATTGACGGATGGATAGTGAAGTTTTTTCCTTATGACAAACACGGGGAAAGAAACAGCTTGAAACAGCTGAAAGGCTCTAATGATCTGCCCGAGGAGATTGTAAAAGTGGATGTGGAATATCAAGAGGTATATAACGATACCGTGATAAAGACGCCTCTGGAAATCTGGGCAGGATTCATCGGACTAGAGCAGAATGTAGAGAGTTTTGCATTGAGACCGCAAATTGGTTGGATGGTGAGGAAGAAAGATGTCGCCCAAAGTGGAATAAAAAGCAAGCTCGAAGCGGACGCGCGGACATCAGATGTTGGAGGCGGCATTCATCTGAAGGTAAAGGAGTTTCCCACCATTTTGTTGCAACTGAAAGAAATCAAGAAGTTGGAACTGCATTTTGTGGGTGACATCCAGATACCTGACGAGTTCGCGAAAGTGAAGGTGGGAAAGATGATATTACATGGAAGCATAACGGAGGAAGGAATAAAACGGATAAAGCAACTATTCCCTTATACCGATGTCGTGATTAATAATACCAACGAGCATGTGGGATTGAAACTCAGGCCCTTGCCTCCACTCCGTTAATTTCTTCACCAGAAAGCCCTCAATCTACTGATTGTCTCTATCAGCAGATTGAGGGCTTTCAAGGATTGAGCTGTGTAAATCAGAGTTTTTTGGATACTAAAAACACCGTAGCGTGATTTGAAGCTATAATTCCCTGTACATGAATTATTTATATTCCAAATGACGGCTGTTAATAAACGGTTTGTCAGGTGTTAATAGTTGAGTTGTCAGGTATTAACATCCATCGTGACAGGTATTAATACTTGAGAAGTCAGCTATTAATACCTGAGAAACCACCCTTTCACACCTGATAAACAGGGCTTTTTTCCTTGAAATTGAGGGCACGATAACATTGCGCGAAGGACTTCCCCGACTTATGTAATTTTCTTCCCCCCCCTTCGGGTGATGGCTAATACTCGTTTGCATTATGATTCCAGTAGTTGATGCTATCTTCCTTGAAAGAGGTTAGCAAAGTCTAGTATCATCCCCCTAATAGTCGGTACTATCTTTAATCTCCTCCTTAGCAAGGAGGAGTCCCCGCAGGGGGAGGTGGTTTGTGTATGCATTATGCTGTATAATAACCCTTTATGCGGAATCAACCACCCCGTCCTTCGGACACCCCTGCTTTCTAAGGCGGGGAATTAGAGATACTTTTGCCTTATGTTTTTTCCTGTTGGTAGTGATAAGTAGATGTCATAAATGGGTTAAGCCCTGGGGTGAACTGTCCTAAGCCCTGGGGTAAAGTGTGCTAAGCCCTGGGCTTAAGTGCGTTAAGTCTTGGGCTCAGGTGAGCTAAGTCCTGGACTTAGGTAAGCCTCCCTTACCAGTAGTCTCCGTTCGTTGTCCCGCTGCCTGTTGTGGTGGATTGAAAAAAATGCCAAGACGATGCTGTATGCACGATGCTACCTACTTGAATGAATGTATAATGAAACCTGAATGCTTAAGCGGGCTTCCCAAGATTTCTCTCAAAGAAAAGGACAAACTATCAAAAAAACTTTCGCTTTTGTTATTCCTATATTGAAAGAATGACTTATATTTGCATTTGAAACCGGGGTTGACATCCGGTGACGTTTTATAAGGACATTTAATTATCAAGGAGAAAACTGGCAATTTTACTCAACTAAGATTAATAAAATGTCCGTACCAAGCTTATATCTAAAACATATATAGCTACTGGTGCGGGCATACTGTATTTTTCTTAGTTGGGTATGCCAGTACCTCTCCTTGGATTTACATGTATGGTTCGCACCTTTTTTATGTCTATTCGGTTGCGAGGCATACATCTAAACAACAAAGGAGTATGGAAACAACAAAATGGATTAGCATCAAGGAAGCTAGTGAGAAATATAATATTTCTGCTGAGAAGATGCGAAAATGGATGGACAGGCAAGAAGTTACTTATGCACAAATAGAGACTCGCCTGCTTGTTGATGAAGAAAGTTTGCTAAGGTGTATTGGTAGGTACGTACGGCAAAGCATTGCTGAGGAAGAACTCGATGAACGCATTTCGGAACTATTAAGAGAGAAAGAAGAAAAATACTTTTTGTGTAAGTCTTTACTTGAGTTAACCCCCATTACTTATTTATTGGTATACGAACTCGCCGAAGTGATTCGTATGGAAGAAAAGAAAGAACTCTTCCTCTTTGTCACTTTGCAAAAAGGAGATATAAAAGAATTTGCCAGGCTGAAGAATAAAACGGAAAAGGAAGTGCAGGAAGACTATGAATACGTTGTGAGAGAAATCAAGGCATGCAAGGGATTTCTGTTGAACACGCGAGAGAAGATTCTGGCACTTAAATCTAAGTTGCACCAATACGAAATGTATTTTGGCGAACTGGGTCCGAAAGAAGAGAGGATACGTACTATTGCTGCTACCATCCGCAGGCCCTTATACAAAAATAGAATTGAAATTTTTAAGAACCCACTTTCCTACACTCTGAAGATAACCACTTCCAACGGAAGAACCATCACTCCAAACTCTAATTCCAGAGTAACTTTACCCGAGCCAAAAGACCTGTTTGCCACTTCTTTTGGGGATTTAGGTCTGGAACGTCGAGCCTGCTCAGCATTAACAACGGTTGGAATAAAGACTGTGGAAGATTTACTGCGTTTCACTCGTATATGTGGCTTTCCTGCCTTGTGTAAATTCCCGGGGGTAAATCCTGACATGCTCAAAAGAATCATAAAGAAATTGGAATATCTGAATATCATCGATGAAAATGGACGTTGTCCCTTCTACGAATATCTGACCGACACGGATTCCTGATAAGAAGAAGTTTCCGCTAAGCCTGCGGTTGCTCTTTTATGATTCCCCGCCAACTTCACTCAAGAGGTTGGCGGGGAATTATTTGTTATGGGGCGACTATAAGCAAAGCTGTTTGTACTTTTAAGGTGGAGATAAAAGAAAGAGCTTGTTTCACTCAAACGCCTGTTTCATTTTAAACAATGAGAGGTTTTCTCTCCATCTACCATGAGAAAATACGGATACTTACCTTTATATAATATGGAAAGGAAGGATAACTGGGAACTTCAAGGGGAAATAAATTATAGCGGATAGAAATTAAGTTCTAGCAGAACTTGGTATTATTTGCAAAAGTAATCATTTGAAGGTGATAATCAAGCTAATTTTTGCTTTTTTTTGGGCTCTTCTTCTCTTTTCTTCTTCGAGTATCTCAGCAATTTCCGCCTATTTTCTATCCAACCCCTGTCCAGAGGCTTTTGTAGGGCCTACCAAGTTCTGCTAGAACTTGGTTTAATAAATATGAAAACACCCCCTGTTTAGGGCATAAAGAGGCGACTATTAACTTAATTGTATAACCTTTAATTGAAAAACATGAAAAACGGTACACCTATCCATTTTGCCTTTCGGCAAATGTTAGCTCTCGTATTTTTATTGATGGCATCTACAGCCGTGGCACAGACAGTGACTGTGAAAGGAACTGTAGTAGATGCAGGGTCCGAACCGATTATCGGCGCCAATGTTCTTGTGGAGGGGACCACTAATGGTATTATTACCGATATTGACGGTAACTTCACATTGAAAGATGTTCCTGCAAAAGGAAAGATTAAGGTGTCCTTCATCGGCTACCTCTCGCAGACAGTGGAGGTGAAAGGACAATCGGTTTTAAAGATTATGTTGCAGGAAGACACGAAGCTTATCGACGAAGTGGTAGTTATCGGTTATGGTACCACATCTACGCGCAAGATGGCTTCTGCAGTGACCGCTGTCAAGGGAGAAAAGCTTCAGGATTTGCCTTTTAACAGTGTGACGGCTTCGTTGGCGGGACGTGCCACCGGAGTAATCGTGCAGAGTTCGGGAGGCGAACCCGGTTCCACTCCTTCCATCTCTATCCGGGGAGCAGGCGATCCTATTTACGTTATCGACGGAGTAGTGAGCGAGGCATGGGATTTCAACACCCTTAACCCGATGGACATTGAGAGCATCTCTATCCTGAAAGATGCCGCTTCGCTTGCCGTATACGGTTCTCGCGCTGCCAATGGTATCATTCTCGTGAAAACCCGCCAGGGAGGAAAAGGGAAAACTACCGTCACATACACATTTAATGCAGAATATAGCCAGCCCACTAAGTTGCTGGAAAAGACACGTGCTTATGACTATGCTTACAATCAGAACCTCGCTTTGCTGAACGATGACAAGAATGCTGAAGTGAAGTTCTCCGACGAAGTGCTCCAGGCTATCCGGGAACAGACCGATCCTTATCATTATGCCGATACCGACTGGCTGGACCTGGGCTTGAAGAACTTTGCTCCCGAATATAAGCATACCGTCACCTTGAGCGGAGGCGGAAACAATATGGACTATTACATTTCGCTGGGAGCGCTGGACCAGGGGAGTATCTACACTTCCAATGCGCTGAACTACAACCGCTACACGGTGCGCAGCAACATCAGTACCACCTTCGACAAGATAGGGCTGAAAGTGGGATTGAACCTCAACGGGGCGTATGAGAAGAAAGAATATCCTTCGTTCTCCGCCGGAAAGATTTGGGAAGACCTCTACAACCAGTCTCCCCTCAATCCCGCCTACAACGAGGACGGCACGTATGCCGCCACCACCGACCATCCTTTGGTGGAGATGGACAAGCGTTCCGGTTATGCCCGCAACCAAGGCAAGTATATCAATACCCAGGTGGTAGCGGAATGGACGCTGCCCTGGCTGAAAGAACTCACCATCGGCAGTATGCTGAACTACCGGCTCAACGACTCTCACGTGAAGAACTTCAGTACTCGCGCCCCGCAGTATAATATGGATGGCACAGTCTACCCGATAGGAAAGCCCACTTTGTCTGAAGAAGGTTACTGGGGAGATGCATACAACTTTGAACTGAGCGCTGCCTACGTAAAGACTTTTGCAGAGAAGCACACCGTGGATGCCAAGTTTGTCTACACCGTGTCCGAAAGCAACGGTTACAACATGAGCGCATCCCGCAAAGAATATCTTTCGGCAGTGGTCGACCAGTTGTTTGCAGGTTCTGCCGACACTCAGCTCAACGACGGAAACTCTAGCGAGGGAGGTCGCATGGGATTCGTTGGCAGGTTGAAGTATGATTACCTAAACCGCTATATCGTGGAAGGCAGCTTCCGCTACGATGGCTCAGACAACTTTGCCCCGGGACACCGTTGGGGATTCTTCCCCTCGGGTGCCGTGGCATGGGCTCTCAGCGAAGAACCTTTCTTCAAGGAATGGGACCAGCACGTGATTAACCTCATCAAGCTTCGCGCTTCGTATGGACAGACCGGTACGGAAAGTGGAGTGAACCGCTTCGGCTATCTTTCTACTTACGGCATGGATACCAACCAGATAGTTATCGGCGGCAAGCTGCAAGCCGGATTCAGCGAAGGAGCCCTCGTGTCGCCCGCATTGCTGAGCTGGTACACCGTGGACGCCCTCAACTATGGTGTGGACATGTCTTTCTTTGACCAGCGACTCAATGCTACGTTCGACTACTTCTATTACGTGACCAAAGGTGGTTTGATGAGTCCGGGCGACCGCTACATCACCCCGCTGGGCAAAGCGCTTCCGCAGATTAAATCCAACAGCGAGCAACGCCGCGAAGGTGTGGAATTCTCCGCACGCTGGAAAGACACCACGCCCCGCAAGTTCACCTACGAGGTGGGTTTCAACATGACCTACTTCAATAACCTCTGGAAAGTGAAGGCGGACGAAGACATGAACTCGCTCAAGAACCCTTACAAACGCCAGACCAACCAGAAAGATTATTACGGCATCGGTTACTATGACACCGGGCTTTATCAGGACATTGACGCCATTTTGGGTTCTCCCCGCCGCCTTGCCTCCACTTCCACCAAGTTGGGAGACATCGGCTACGTAGACATCAATGGTGATGGAAAGATTGACGGCGAAGACCAGATACGCCTCGGTATGCCTACCAAGCCGCACTTCACTTACGGCGTAGACTTCTCTCTGTCTTACGAAGGATTCACCCTTTCGGGCTTGTTGTATGGAACCGGAAAACGCTACCTCACACTAGGCGACCGCTACCAGAAAGGAGAAAGCAAATATCTGTATTATCAAAACCAGCTGAACTATTGGAGAGAGGACAATCGCAGCGCGGACTTCCCTCGTATCTCGGCTACTTCGAACGTGAACGGAAGCAACAACCAGGCAGGTTCCACCTACTGGATGCGCAACGCTGCCTTCCTGCGCCTGAAGAATCTGCAACTGAGCTACGATTTCAAGCACTCCCTGCTCAAGAACTGCGGTTGGCTGCAAATGTGCCGCCTCAACCTGGCGGGGACCAACTTGCTGACGTTCTCTAAAATCAATAAGTTCTTTGACCCGGAAACAGCTTCCACCAGTGGAGACGGCTACCCGGTTCAGCGAGTGTATTCAATAGGTGTGACAGTCGGTTTCTAAAAGAAGGAGGAATAAACAATGAGAAAAATTATATATATAGCTATGGTTGCCCTTGTTTCATTAGGCTGCTTCTCGTGTAGCGACGTGTTGGACAAAGGGCCGTTGGACAAATATTCAGAGAATGATGTGTGGAAAAGTACGGATTTGACGCAGGCGTTTATTTATACCGCCCTCAGTCATGCCACAGATATGATGATATGGAGAGATAACTGGACCGATAACGAGGCAATCCTCGAAGACGGGCCCACTATCAACAAAGAACTCTTCGACCGCTACCATGATGCGGGTTGGAATGTATACGGTGACATCCGTCGTTGCAACATGGTGATTGCCAAGATGCCCGACGCTCCTTTCACTGAGGTGGAGAAGAAGAATTTCATTGCTCAGGCAAAGACGATTCGCGCCATGATTTACTTCACCCGTGCCCGCCTCTTCGGTAAACTGATGTTGGTGAAAGACTTGGTGGATGTGAATGCCGAGATGACTTATCCGCGTACGGCAACCATTAAGGAGACCTACGACTTCATTTTGCAGGATTTGGAAGAAGCCGCTCCCGACCTTCCCGTGGATGCAAGTGCCGGAGCATTGTGCCAGGGTGTAGCCTATGCCGTGTTGGCAGAAGCTGCTCTGCATGGAGCTGCTTACATCGAAAACGGACAGGACAGCTATTATGAGAAAGCTGTTTGGGCAAGCGAAAAACTCTTCCAGCTTGGCAAATATTCATTGGACAGCGATTATAAGAATATGTTCAACGACTTTGACCACTCGCTTTCTTCTCCCGAAATTATCTTGGCACAGTGGAAGAGCGCCGACAACACTACCTTCCAAGGAACATGGATGCAACGCCTTGTGCCAAACATTGCTAACGACAAACTGGTTCCCGATGTCAACCTCGGTCTGGTGGAAGAGTTTGCCGGATGGCCGCAGAGATTCCCGTCCGTAGATTTGGTGAATGATTACCAGGTGGTGGATGCCGACGGAGTGGCTCGCGACTGGGACAAGACTTCTTATTATCAGGACTTTCTGGCAAACGGAGGTAACGTGTCGGATGCCATTTACAAGAACCGCGACAAACGTTTCGATGCCTCCATCGTATACGACGGGACAAAGTTCTTTGCCAACACCGTTTACTTGCGCGAAAAGGGTAACCTCTATTATACCTCTAAGTCCACTGAATTCTGGGGCATGCCTGTCTCTGGCTATGTATACCGCAAATGCGTGTACGAAAGCAAACGTTTGCTCAACACCGAAGCCACCAACTATCATTATGTACTTCTCCGCCTGGGCCGTTCTTACCTGAACTACGCCGAAGCAAAACTCCGCCTGAAGGATGCCCGCACAGCTGTGGAATACATCAACAAGACGCGCGAAGTGCATGGCGGGTTACCCGCGCTGCCCACAACGCTCTCGTTGGCTGATGCTTGGAAAGAATACAAACGCGAACGCCGGGTAGACCTCGTTAGCGAAGGCGACCGTTATTGGACCGTGCTCCGCTGGGCAAAAGCAGACGGACTCGACGTAGTGCCTGAGCTCACTGTCACTCAGAAATTCATGAAGATAGCGGCAGACGGAAAATCCTTTGAGATAATCGACCTTCCTATTTATAAAGACGATAATGAACGCGTCTTCACCGCTAAACGCTATCTGTTCCCCGTCCCCCAGGGCGAACGTGACAAGAACCCCAACCTCGACCAGAACCCGGGATGGGGAGGAGATAACTAAGAGAAGAAGAAACATATTGAATCAACGAACTATAAAATATCTGGAATATGAAGAAAATATTGAATATAGCTTTACTGCTGATGTGGGCAACTCTGGTGTCTTCGTGCCTCACCGCCGGACTCGACGACCAGCCTGCTTATGAGGAAGCGGACATCACCAATGTGAACTTTGAATATCGTTGGTGGGACCAAGACGCTGCACAGATGCGCGTTGTCACCCTCAACACCAAACGCGAGACAACCGGTGAAGTGATAAACTGCACCATCACCGTGCCCGCCGCCAGTGGAACATTTACCGAAGCTATCCGTAACGGCGTCTCCCTCTCCAAGCTGATTGCCTACATGGATATTTCCACCGCAGCCCGCATCAAACCCTTGAACGGCGCCCCTGCTTTGGGAGAATGGGCAGACTTCTCGGCGAAAGAGTTCAGCTACTTGGTGACTGCTGCTAACGGTACGCAGAAAGAGTGGACCATCAAGATTAAAGACTTTGTGAAATAACCTAGGATTGTTTTCAATAGGTAGGGACAGGAGTACAATCCTTATTAAACTTAGAATGTGTATGAAGAAAATACGAGTATTCTCATTCCTTTGGGGGCTTCTACTAATGCTCTCGACGGCTGTATATGCAGGTCAAGAAGGACTGTCTCCTGTCTTTCAGGGGAAGCCGGAGATTCGTCCGCCCCATGTGGTGGGCAACTATCCCCGCACTCCCTTTCTCTTTTACATCCCTACCACGGGCGAGCGTCCTATGGAATGGACTGCCAAGGGGTTGCCCAAAGGTCTGGCGCTGGACTCCGGCACGGGAATCATCTCCGGCGAAGTGTCCCGCAAGGGCGAATACACTGTCACGCTGACCGCTACGAACCGGCTGGGCACAGACACGCAGAAACTCACTATCCGTATCGGCAACGACCTGTTGCTCACCCCGCCTATGGGATGGAGCAGTTGGAACACCTTCGGGAGGCATCTCACCGAGGAACTCCTCTTGCAGACAGCCGATGCCATGGTAGAAAATGGCATGCGTGACCTGGGCTATACGTACATCAACATAGACGACTTTTGGCAGCTTCCCGAGCGTGGAGCCGACGGACATTTGCAGATAGACTCGACGAAGTTTCCCCGCGGGATAAAGTATGTAGCCGACTATCTGCACGCACGCGGTTTCAAACTCGGTATCTACTCCGATGCAGCAGATAAAACCTGTGGCGGTGTGTGTGGTAGTTGGGGCTATGAAGAGACGGATGCCCGCGACTTTGCCGACTGGGGCGTGGACCTTTTGAAGTATGACTATTGCAATGCCCCCGTCGGACGGGTGGAAGCAATGGAACGCTACGCCAAGATGGGCAAGGCACTGAAAGCCACCCGCCGCTCCATCGTCTACTCCATCTGCGAATGGGGACAACGAGAACCCTGGAAATGGGCAAAGCAAGTGGGCGGACATTACTGGAGAATATCCGGTGACATCGGCGACATCTGGAACCGCGAAGCTACCCGCATGGGAGGATTGCGTGGCATCCAGAACATCCTCGAACTGAACGCTCCGCTGAGCGAATATGCTTCTCCCTCGGGGTGGAACGACCCGGACATGCTGGTAGTAGGCATCGGCGGCAAGAGCATGAGCATTGGTAACGAATCCACAGGTTGCACGGAAGAACAGTATAAATCACATTTCAGCTTGTGGTGTATGATGGCTTCTCCGCTGCTCTCTGGCAACGACGTGCGGCAGATGGATGAGGCAACTTTGCGCATTCTCCTCAACCCGGACCTTATCGCCATCAACCAGGACCCGCTCGGCAAACAGGCGGAACGTTCCATCCATTCGGACTATTACGACATTTGGGTGAAACCCTTGGCAGACGGTCGCAAAGCGGTGGCATGTTTCAACCGCAGCGATTCTCCCGTCGATGTGGAACTGACAGCCAAGACAGTGGAAGGGCTCTCCCTGAAGCAAGTTTACGACCTGCAAACGCGCACCAACCTTAATCCGGGCGATCGGCTACCGATGCGTCTGCAACCCTACGAATGCAAAGTCTTTCTTTGCGGAGAGAACCGTAGAAAATGAGGAATGCTGAAAATTTCTCCTTGAAACGTGCCATTACATAGAATTTAATTTTCTACCTTTGAACACCCTTTACCGCATGAGGCAGAGGGTGTTTCTTGTTTTCAGTAACCCGGCTAAAGATTCCTTCACTGTGCAACAAATCATCGAAGATAAAGACTTGGGCAAGATTATTATCAACGTCCATCCCCGCGCCCGCCATTTCGTGTTTCGTACGAAACCGGATGCTATCTATGTATCCATTCCGCCCGGAAGCACGAAGCAGCAGCTGGCACAAGCCATCGAGAACCTGCGCCAACGCCTTCTCGCCAATCGGCAAGCATTGCCTGTCTCTCCCCTCATTGACTTGAATTACAGGATAGACTGCGAACACTTTAAGCTTTCTCTTGTGAGCGGAACGAAGAATAAGTTCCTTGCCCGTTCGGAACTGGGCAAGATGGAGATTGTCTGCCCTCCGGAGGCTGACTTCAAAGACGAAGCCTTGCAGGAATGGTTTCACAAGGTGATTGAGGAGGCATTGAGGAGGAATGCAAAGGTGGTGCTTCCTCCCATGTTGGAGGCGCTTGCCCGCGCCAATCATCTGGTGTATCGCAGCGTGAAGATAAACTCGAGCCGCGGCAGGTGGGGCAGTTGTTCCGGAAGCAAGAACATCAATCTTTCCTATTTCCTCCTTCTGCTTCCTTCTCATTTGATAGAGTATGTGCTGTTGCACGAACTTTGCCATACCATCGAGATGAACCACGGCGAAAAGTTCTGGGCACTCTTAAACCGTATGACGGACGGAAAAGCGCTGGCGCTGCGCGAGGAATTGAGGAAGTATCAAACCAGCATCTGACTCTTTGAAAACTTCCTCTATCCATATCTCTTGCAACGCAGCCTTTTACCTTCCCCCTTTAGCGAATGTAGATTTCATCATAAATAATAGCTCCCGCACTTTGCTTTTGAATGTCAATCTTCACATACCGTGTTTTTACTTTCTCAAACGTGGCGGAAATAGTCCCGTACTCTTCTAAAGTCTCCTGTTTGTCAGATAAGACCTGGAAGGAAACATTATCCGCGGAATGGCTACAGGTGTAGTGAATCTCCCCTTGATAAGGAACAAGTAAAACTCCGGCAGAGACTTCGGAAATCTCCGTCTCTTCTTTTAAGTCGATGATAAGGGAAGCCATTCCATAAAAGCCGGTCCAACTGTCACCGCCATAAAGGATTTTATTTCCTTTCCGACCGTCCACTAAGGCACTACCTTTCGGGTCGGAGGCAAAGTGAGGCAAAGCGGGAGATAAAAGAGTCACAGGCTTCAAGGTGGCTTTATTGAAATTCAGCGTCTTAGTATAGATGGCTGTTTGCCTGTCATTTCCTATTCCCCGTGCTTGAATCTGCATGGAGCTGTTAATGGTGACAGGTGTGGTATACAATTGACTTTCTTTTGTCGGGATGCTTCCATCCGTTGTATAATAAATAGGAATGCTGTCGAATACAGACATTTGGAGCAATAACTGGTTATTCAGCGTATCAACTTCATATATTGCTTCAATATCGAATGGGACTGTGGCATATTGATAGCCTTGTTTGGCATATAGCTGGGATAACCTATAAAGTCTCTTCAGGAAGTTAGGATAGTCTTTATCAGTACCGTCGGTCCATTGAATTTCGGCTAAAGCTGCCATTCGGGGCAATACCATTTTTTCTATCTGGCAAGCATCGCTGATAAATTCTGTCCATAGATTAGCTTGTACTCCTTTTATATATTTCTTTTCTTCCTCCGCCAGCTCCGCAGGGACAGGATTGAAATTATAAATACGTTCTATCGGATTATATCCCGGATAGGCATAAGGCAGACTATCCGTTTCCGTTGTCTGGAAATAATCGAAGTAGAGGTGGGTGTTCGGCGCCATGATGACATCATGATGCGATTTGGCAGCCGCAATTCCTCCTTGGATGCCTTGCCATGACATTACAGTAGTTGTATTGGATACACCACCTTGCAACACCTCGTCCCAGCCGATGATACGTTTCCCTTTTTCTTGGAGATACTTCTCGATACGGGTCATCATATATCCCTGCAATTTCTCTTCTGCTGTTGATTTGGCGTCGGCACGGAGTCCTAAGCGGGCGATGCGCTTCTGACATTTAGGACATTTCTCCCACTTTGTCTTCGGGCATTCATCTCCGCCAATGTGGATATAAGGAGAAGGAAAGAGGGTAACGAGTTCATCCAGTACGTCTTGCAAGAAAGTGTAAACTTCTTCGTTGCCGGCACATAATACATCTTCGAATACCCCCCAACGAGTACATACCTCATACGGACCACCTGTGCATCCCAATTCCGGATAGGTAGCCAGGACGGATAAGGTATGTCCCGGTATATCGATTTCGGGAACCACAGATATAAAGCGTTCTCCGGCATACTTCACCACTTCTTTGATTTCCTCTTGGGTATAAAATCCGCCATGAGGCGTTCCATCGAACATTTTATCGCTCATACCTACGATTGTCTCCCGGCGTTGAGAGCCTATTTGAGTAAGCTCCGGATATTTCTTTATTTCGATGCGCCATCCTTGGTCGTCGGTCAGATGCCAATGGAAATAGTTGATGTGATGTAGAGCTAGCAAATCGATGTACTTCTTTACAAAGTCAATGCTGAAGAAATGGCGGCAGACATCCAACATCATTCCCCGATACTGAAAACGGGGGGCATCGGTAATTTGCACTTGGGGAAACAGGACACCGCTCTTCTTCTCTGTAACGGGTACGGACTTACACAACGTCTGCATGCCATAGAAAGCGCCTGCCTCATCGTTCCCTTCAATCACAATATTCTTATCGGTCACTGTGAGCATATAGCCTTCAGCAGGTTTCCAGCCGTCTCTTTTCGTCAAACGGATAAAGTTCTTTTGGGGCAATTGGTCCGTTACTTCTATCGCTTCTCCGGTTTGTTCTTTCAGGAAGTCGGATAAAAAACGTGCAGTACGTTCCAGCTTTTCATTGCCGGAATCGTAGACAATAACCGTATTTCCTTCCAGACTGAAAGGCTGTCCTTCCTGAGGGACAATCTCCTGGGGGAGGGGGATAACGGAGTAGTCGGCAGGTAGCTTTTCCCTGTTCCCGCAGGAAGAGAGAGAAACAAGCAGCGCCCCTAGCAGGCAAAATACATTCCAAGAGAGACTGCAGAACTTGTTTCTAAAACTAAGGAAAGTGTTTTGGGTCTTCATCAGCAATTTATTATTTCTTAAACAACAGCGGTGCGAATTCCGATAAATACGTGCGCCAGTTCTTCCACGTATGTCCTCCGTCCGTTTCGTAATAAGTATATTTATACCCTTTGGCGTCCAGTTGTTGGCGGTAGGCCACGTTCAGTTTATAGAGGAAATCCGTTTTGCCGATTCCAATCCAATAAAGTTTCGGAGGACGGGAGAATTGCACTTCCATTTTCTTATCGCCATTCTGATAAATCGGTGAGTCTACTTTCTCGATAGGACGGGTGACCGCGGAGAAAAGACCCACATAATCGAATTGGTCGGGATATTCGCGCGAGATATATAAGGAGTGAAAGCCGCCCATGGACAGGCCGGCTATGGCACGACCCGCTTTCTTCGGAATAACGCGGTAGTTGCTCTCTACAAACCTGACGATGTCCGGAAAACTGGCTTCCATAGAACCTTCCATTGTCTTGGGAAGATTCATGGTCGGCTTTATAAACCCTTCGGACGATTCGCCGGGAGCGGCAGATTGCGATACGTTGCTGTTGGGCATCACCACAATCATGGGTTCGGCTTTTCCCTGCGCTATCAGGTTATCCATGATTTGCGAAACACGTCCCACTGTAATCCACGCCTCTTCATCGCCGCCCATGCCATGAAGGAGGTAGAGTACGGGATAGTTCTTGTTGCTCTTTTCATAACCGGCGGGAGTGTAGACTGTGAGGCGGCGTTCCATGCCTAGAGTAGGACTGCCATACCAGCGTCGCGCAACTGTACCGTGGGGAACATCGTTCACTTTGTACAAATCCGCCCGCCCGCCTTCAATCAGGAATTGGGCATATAAAGCGTCCACATTGCGGGGAGCATACACATTTTGAGGGTCCACCACAGGTACACTGTCTACTACAAACGTATAATTATAAAGCTCGGGCGATAGAGGGGCGGGAGTGGTAAACTCCCAATATCCGCCTTCCCCTTTCTTCATGTCGGCAAAGCCGGCGGTATCCATCTTTCCATAAGGAGTATCCACTTGGGTGACAGGCAGGAAATCTCCTGTAATCTGTACCCTTTCCGCTTTGGGGGCCCTCAGGCGGAAAGTGACCGTATGATTCTGATGTACTTCCGGCGATACCATCGTACGCTGAGGCATGCTTATCTCCTGAGCGTATGAGGCAACCCCCATGATGAGGGCGATAGCTGCTAATACTATTCGTTTCATGGCTAATTCTTATTTCTTTTTAAATCAGAGAAATGTTCCTGTCCTTTCAACACGTTGTTCACTTTCTCTACAATCAGTCGTTCGGGTAAAGTAAATTCCGCTTTCTGTCTGATGTCAACAGATGATGCCGCCAGTTCCACTACATACTTTCCTTTATCGGCTACCCAGGCTGAGAGGTCGGTATGGAAAGAGGCGAGGTCGCGGGGAGAGAGGCGGAAAGTGACACGCTGGATTTCTCCCGGTTGCAGCAGGCGGGTTTTGGCGAAGCCTTTCAGTTCATGAACGGGCTTGTCCAGTTGGTCGTCGGGTGCTCCCAGATAAAGTTGAACCACTTCGCGCCCTGCACATTTGCCCGTGTTCTTAACGTCAACCGACACAAACAATTCATGATCAAATTCGGCGTGGCTCAGTTGCACATTGGAATACTCAAAAGAAGTATAAGACAATCCGTGACCGAAAGCAAAGGCGGGTTTCACTTCGAAAGAATCGAAGTAGCGGTAGCCTACGTAAATGCCTTCCTTGTAGCAAACGGTCTGCGGTTCGGCTTCTGTAAGCCCGGGAAATTCTCCGGCAAAAGGAATATCTTCGTAGCGGGCGGGGAAGGTCATAGTCAATTTCCCGGAAGGAGATACTTTTCCGGTCAGTATGTCTATAACAGAATTTCCGCCTTCCTGTCCGCCCAGCCAGCTCACCAGGATGGCGTCCACTTTGTCCTGCCAACTGGTGGTTTCTATCACATTTCCGATATTCAGCACTACCACTACCTTCTTTCCTCTGGCATGGAAAGCGCGGGATACATTCTCTATCAGTTCCTGTTCCGCATCCGACAATAAGTACTCGCCTTTAACAGGTTTCCAATCAAAAAATTCTCCGGTGTTTCTTCCGATGGTGATGATAGCCACATCTTCCGTTTTTGCCTTCTTCTCGATAATTTTCTTCTGCAAAGGCATCTCTGCGGGAGTAAAGGCGGGAGGATTGGCATACTTCTTCCGTTCATTGTCCAGCCGGATACGTTCGCTCTCAAGGAAAGGAAGATAGAGTTTGCAGAGTTCTTCGTCTTTAGAGAAGCCTGCCTGCTGCATTCCTTCCATAAGCGATACGCTATAAGCGGTGTGTACAAATCCGCTGCCTGTTCCGCCTGCGATAAAGTTATAAGAACCGCTGCCGAACAATACCGGCTTCTTCACATCCGCCATGAAAGGAAGTGTTTCACCGTCGTTCTTCAACAACACCATACCTCCGGTTGAAGCCTGGCGTGCCACTTGCGCATGAGCTTTCAGGTCCGGAGCATCTGAATAGGCGTATTTATTCATACGTGGCGAACGGAACAACAGCGTCAGTATCCGCCGCACAGCAGTATCCACATCCTCCATACGTAGCTTGCCGGACTGGATGCCTGCCAACAGTTCCATTTTCTGGGGCTTGATGCCGGGCATCAGCAAGTCATTGCCTGCCTGAATCTGTTCCAGTGTCACGCTTTTATATTCTCCCCGGAATGCTTTGTAGCCGGCATATCCACCGAACCAGTCGGTCATTACTGTTCCGTTGAAACCCCATTCGTCCCGCAGAATGGTAGTCAGCAGTTCATAGTTGGCAGAGGTGTACACTCCATTGAGCTTATTATAGGAGGACATTACTGTAGCAGGCTTCGCCTCTTTGACGGCAATCTCGAAGCCGCGCAAATAGATTTCCCGCAAAGCCCGTTGCGAAACCTCCGCATTGATTTCCATGCGGTTTGTCTCGTTATTATTGGCTACAAAGTGCTTGACGGAAGTTGCTATGCCGTTCTTTTGTATGCCTTCGATGTAGGCCGTGGCAATCTTGCCTGACAGATGCGGGTCTTCGGAATAATATTCGTAGTTACGTCCGCACAGAGGGTTACGCATGATATTGATAGCAGGAGCCAATTGGACATCCGAGCCATATTCCAATGCTTCGTTGCCGATTGCTTCGCCAATCTGTTCCGCCAGCTTGGTATCCCAGGAGCAGGCGATAGACATGCCCGTAGGGAAGTTGGTGGCATAATAAGTTTTACTGCTCTCTTTGCGCGTAGGGCTGATGCGCACTCCGGCAGGACCATCGGTCATTACGATTGCCGGAAGGCCGTGTTTGTCGAGTGGGGTAGTGGTTCCCGCACAGCCGGCTACCAGATAATTAGTAGAACCCACCACCGGATTGATTCTTTTCAAGAGTTCCACTTCCGGCATTCCCGTACCGATGAGAAGATTCACTTTATCTTCTACACTCAGGCGGGACATCAGGTTGGATACCCGCAGATAAATGGGAAGAGAATCATCTTTGTATGATTTCAACTCTTCTACCTGGGCGGGAAGCGTTGTTGTACCCAGACATGTAATTAGGGTGAGACATGCTCTTTTGAAGATTTTCAGATACATTACTTTTTTGTTTTTTAGTCTTTTCACTGCATGTAATAATGTGGCTTGTCAGTCTGCTAAGGTGAAGGTAGCTTGTAGTCCTTCCTCGCTGTTAGTGCCAATCCACAACTCAAATTCTCCGGCTTCGGCTTTCCACGTGTTATCTATGCCGTAGAAAGCTAAATCATTCGAAGTCAGCGTAAATTCCACTCGTTTGCTCTCGCCCGCTTTGAGGGGCACGCGGCGGAATCCCTTTAATTCTTTGACGGGGCGGACGATAGAACCCACTTTGTCGCGTATATAAAGTTGCACTACTTCTGTTCCGTCCATCTTGCCTGTGTTGGATAGTGTGACGGAGGCTTTGAGACTACCTCCCATCGGAAGTGTGGCGGAAGAAAGTTTTAGATCCGAGTAACTGAACCGGGTGTAGGACAACCCATAGCCGAACGGATAAAGAGGCTCCGTAGGTGCGTCCAGATACATGGACACAAAGCCGGCAGAGTTCTGCAAATCAAATTGGGGAATATCGTATAAGATGCTTTTCTTCACCGGTTGTGAAGGGCGTCCGGTATTGTTGTGGTTGTAGTACAAAGGAATCTGACCGGCTTCTTCTACAAACGTGACCGGGAGTTTCCCGCTGGGACTCGCCTTGCCCGTCAGCAAATCATGGATGGCTGCGCCGCCCATTGTTCCCGGATGAAAACTGTATAACACAGCATCGGCATCTTTAAGATTCTTCTTGATAGTAAGCGGACGACCTGCCATGACTACCATTACGACGGGTTTCCCTGTACTTTTCACAGCGGATAACAGCTCGCTCTGCGCACCTACCAAATCAAGGTTAGCCAGGCTATGCGCCTCGCCTGATAATAAAGCTTCCTCGCCGACAAAGACAACTGCAACATCTGCGGCGCTTACCGTCTGCTTCACCTTCTCAAAGCCGGAACAATCCCTGTCGCGGCTATACTTCAAGCCGCTTTCATAGAGTACCTCGTAATTGGGGTCGTCCTGAAAAGCTTTAAGGGGAGTTACGGTAGCCCTGCGGTCGCCGTCCCATATCCATGTACCCAGTTGCTCGTGATGCTGATGTGCCAGGGGACCGATGATGGCAACCTTCTTCACATCCTTATGAAAAGGCAACACATGGTGGTCGTTTTTCAGTAACACAGCCGATTCGAGTGCGGCTTGTTTGGCAACTTCCAGATGGGCAGGTTGAAGATATACGCTTGGTGCAGCCTGTTCATCAAAGTAAGGATTCTCAAAAAGCCCCATTTCGAACTTGATTCGCAGTATGTTGCGGACTGCATCGTCGATGTCCCGTTCGCTCACTTTGCCAGTGGCTACCAGGTTCTTCAGGTTGTTGACAAACGTGGCACTGTTCATTTCCATATCCACTCCGGCATTGACAGCCAGGCGTGCCACGTCGGCACTATCTTTGGCAAAGCCGTGATTGAGCAACTCTCCGGCAGAGTTCCAGTCGGTGACAACAAACCCCTTGAAGCCCCATTCCTTGCGCAACACATCGCGGAGCAGATAGCGGTTGGCAGTCATGGGGATGCCGTCATTATCGTTAAAGGAGTTCATCACCGACACGGCCCCCGCTTCCACAGCCGCTTTGAAGGGCGGCATGTACACATTGCGCATGGAAAGCGGGGTGATGGAAGTGGAATTATAATCTCTTCCTCCTTCTGCCGCTCCATATCCGATGAAATGTTTGGCAGTGGCGCCGATAGCTGTCGGGTTTTTCAGGTTGTCGGTTTGCAACCCTTTCACCATGGCGACTCCCATCACCGTAGTGAGATAGGTGTCTTCGCCGAAACTTTCCGCTATCCGGCCCCAACGGGCATCCCGTGAGATGTCGAGCATCGGGGCAAAGGTGACATGGATGCCTGAAGCTCTGGCTTCTACAGCCGCTACGCGTGCACCTGCCTTCACCACTTCAGGGTCGAAAGTGGCAGCCTGTCCCAAGGGGATGGGCATAGCTGTCTTGAAACCGTGAATCACATCGCGTCCGGTAATGATAGGAATGCCGAGGCGTGTTTCTTCCACAGCGATACGTTGCAATTCGTTCACTGCCTTTACGTCAGGCACGGGTACGTTGGCGAAGGCTATCGGGTTCAATACTGAACCCGCTCCGGCACGCACCGCTTTCTTCGCCTCCTCTTCACTACCCAGGTAGTTCACCTGATTCATCTGTCCGATTTTCTCTTCCAGCGTCATCTTTTTCAGTAAAGCTTCTACGCGCTGAGAAACATCGTTGCCTGTTTGTGCCCGCAGCGAGATGCTGTTGAGGCAGCACACACCCGGCAGTAGGAGTAATAAAAGAGCTTTCTTTAATTCCATACGAATGAATATATTGTGTTGTGTCAACGCACCTGCAAAGGTGACCATTGTTTCAGGTTCATGTGGATATTGACATTGGTGGCTACGCTTTTAAGGAAGATGCCCACAAGTCCGCTGTTGGCTGTATCTATTTTCAGCTTGCCGGTGAGAGTGAGAGTTACCTCTCCTGTCCGGGTTTCTTCTGCAACCTTAATTTCCAGTTTGGAGGTTTCGGCAGCGAAGCCCAATGATTTCAAGGTAGCTTTCTCGCCTAATGTCTCCGCCAGCATAGCCAATGGGGATTCACTGACTTTGATTCCGTCCGGGGTTTCTTCTGTTACATAATTCAACAAAGTCATCGTACCCACCATTTCTGCCAATGTCCCTTCCGAGCTCACTGTATATTCGTCTATGACAGGCAACTCCAATGCGAATTGTTCCGGGCTGACCAATAAGTCGAGTGTAGGGCTGGAAAGTTTCATGTTTTCGGCTGTTGTTCCCGCTTCTATTTTAATGCCGATTTCCACGTCCGAAATGCTTTTGAACTGTAGAGGCAATGCTCCGTTCAGTACGTCGAGCAGCATTCCGCCTATGGCTTCCCCCACTTCCATCTGCTGGCCTAGCACTGTCCGCACCACACTGGGATTCATGTCTCCCATTACCCAGGTCCCTTTCATCTCAAAAGGTTGTTCGGGCGCCGGACCTCCGCTCCCGCCCGAGATCAGGCGGGAGACATCGCTGTCATCTGTTTCGCAAGAAGCAAGTACTGCTGAAAGAGACAGCATGCATACTATATAAAACCATACCTTATTGAATCGTATTATCTTTCTCATAATCTTTATATTTTAAAATTGGGGTATTATCATTAGAACATATATCTGGCAGAAAACTCTACTGTGAACGGACGCATATAGCCACCATTCAACACGCGGTCGATAGCCATATTGCCCATTTGGCTTTGATTCAGCAAGTCGGTGCTGGCAATAGTGCCGCTTGCACCTTTCTGGTTGAGAGGATTGACAACGGTTACGCCTAAGTCGAGGTCTTTGATAGGATATATATTCAGACCGGCGAATGTTTCCCAGCGGGGAGCAAAAGTCAGGTTATTAGACTTGTTGGCATATTGCTTGCTGAAATAGCGTGCCGAAGCCCACACTTTAACTTTCTTCTTGAGGAAGGTATAACTGGGGTCTATCTCGAGCAGATAGCGGGAGATACCGTCTACTGTCTTCCCTTCGAAGTCGAAAGAGTAGCGCAAACCATCGCTGAAGGATACTTCGCCGTCATAGTTCTTGTAGCGTGGCATCTGCATGGTGAACATAAAGTGCAATTCAAAGCCGGAGAACGGGTTAGAGATGATGTCCGTGGTCCAACCCAGGGTTTCGATGTCATAAACAGAACGCTGCTTCGAAGTAAGAGCCATATCATGGGGAGCATTAAAGGTCTGAATGCTTACGAAATTACTCTTTTTGATATACGTACCTTTAGAGATTACGTTAAAGAAGGGATTGTTGTAATAGATACCGACACCGCCGTTGGTGATTACGGATTTCTCCAGTGACGTTTCTTCTCCCGAACTGTAATTGCTCAGTTCCGGTGATTTCTCCAGGATACCTCCGTTCAACAAAAAACCGAAATTGCGCCCCGCTTTCCATACGGCACTCACGTCGGCGCCCAGGTTTAAATATGTATCATTTAGTTTCTTGAAGTTCTCACGAATCAGCATACCGTTGGCGCGTGCTTCCTGGGGGGCATAATATCCGCTCAGTTTGTGCAGTTCGGCACGAGCTCCCAGGTCAACGGAGAGTCTTTTTGAAATATTCCATTTATCGGTCAACACCAGAGCAGTCTTGTTTTCCCAGCCGTCCACATACTCATACATGGCATTGTATCCTACGCTGAGGTTACCGTATTTGTCTGTCAGGAAAGAGGTTCCGTCCGGTTTGAAAGTGGCGGCAGGCACAATCTTCTGCGGGTTTGCAGCCAGTTCTTCATAGAAAGGAGTGGTAGTGAGCAGGTAGTCTTCCAGGCGGTAATACTGGTTGGTCAATGCCACTTTCGCCTTATGGTTTCCGAAGCGCTTGCCCAAGTCGGTCTTGAAGGCGAGATACTTGGCAGGTACGTCGTGCGAAAAGATGGTGATACCCATAAACGCATCCTGATGAGTATAGTCGCGTCCGTCCATGTATTTATAATCACCGGGAGCAGCCGATACCTGAGATACGGGCATGGAAGCTCCACCGCCGCCGACAGCCGTCATGAAACGGATGGTGGTATTGGACGTCCAGCCATTGGCGAAACGGATATTGTTGACAAGGTCGATGTTGTGGGAGCGGGAGTCGGCATCCATCAGCTTGAACTCTTCGATTTCTCCGGTGAACGGATTCTTCACCTGCGCCAGTCCCGAACGTTCGTGATAAGAAGTCTTTCCTATCTCTAAATCCTTATAAGCGTCTACCGAACCGTCGGCACGGTAAACATACGGCAACGAGTGTCCCAGCAGACCGCCCGAACGGAGGTAACGATACATCACGCCGATACGTCCCACGGTTCCGCCAAACTTATAAGCCTGGCTCAAGGCAGCTTTCACCGAATAGGTTTCGTCCGAGTGATACCTGGCAAAGTCGGTCTTGATAGTTCCCGGGTCGAAGTTTCCCGAAACCGTCACAGAATACATTGTCAGTCCGTTACCTATTTCTCCGGCTGTAGTGAAAGAGCCGTTCAGCAATCCGAAGTGGTTGGACTTCAACGAAAGGATGTTCTTCTGCAAAGGGATACCGAAGTTGTCCGTCACGTCAGCCGTATAGCCCACTTCACCGTATTCGATGGCGGATGTACCCATCGTATTCAGATTGAAACCCAGGATGCCGGTATCCAGACGCCACACCTTGATGGGAATAACCGGATAAAGGGAGTAAGACACGGGCAGACCGTTCTCTATCACATTGATACCTACCGACGAAGCGGGCAGACCGATGTTGAGGCTTCGCGGACCTTTGTCATTGTCGGCGTTCAGCATAACATTACGGTTGGCAGTCATGTCGGTACGCGTTTGTGTCTTTTCGTTTTGGATAGAATCTTTGCGAAGGGCATTCTCTTGTGCGCCGGCGATGTCCGCAAAGAGGAGGCAGCTACCTGCTACTATTGATTTTATGAATAGTGAATTCATTGTTTCTGTATGTTAGATATTAGATTTTATTTTTTGTTGAAATCAAAAGCCACTTTCAGGTTGAACTCGTTCATCTGCTGGAACAATTCGCTCTCTACCAGCATCGGCATGAACTGATTGATGAGGTTGGCATCGGCTCCGTAGAATTTGAAGTCCTTGATGCGCGCCTTCATGGTGGCGAAGCCTTTGATTGCCGTAGCCTCGTGGATGAGGTCGACGCTGAAATAGTAGGAAGAAAGCTCTATCGTCATGTCTCCTACTTGTTGTTCGAGGAGATTGAAGTTTTTCAGATACTCCAGCATGGCAGGCGGCAACTCCACCGAAGTGGCGAGTCCGCTGATGACGCCTTGCAGCACTCCGCCCAGTGTAGGAAGATGGTCGCCTACGGATACGGGAGAATGCAGTTGCAGGGTGAGTGGCTGTTCAAAGGTGCCTTGCGTGTAGGCAAAGTCTGCGCCCCTTCCCAGTTGCATGGTGGCGGGCAGGCCGAACAAATCAGTGAAGCTGTCGTCGGCAAACTGAATGGAAACGTTTTCGCCATCCGCCTTGCTGATTGTGGCGGTCGTACGAAGTTTTTATAGGCATCGGCGTCAAAGAAACCGTCAGCGGGCATTTCGTCCACCAGCAAAGTGAGATGTGCCGAAGGGTGGGATACCGCCCAATGGGCAACGGTGTCGTCGGGCGTTCCGGCTATGTAGTCATTGTCATCGCATGAGGCTAAGAGCAGGCATGCGGGCATCAGTGCTTTTACGAGCAATTGGTTGATATAATCTTTCATGAGTCTATAGGTATTTTAGTGTGGATTAGAAGAAAGAGATTTCTTCGGCTTTATCTTTTTTAAATCGGGCAGTCTTGCGGCTGTATTTTTCTGTGCGCTCTTCGGATTCTCTTTTTCCGCCGTACACATAGTCCTGAATAAACTTCCAGGCATCTTCGAAGTTGTTAATCAGCGCATCGCCGCAACTCTCGCCATGTCCCGCCCCGCGTAAGAGCACCAATGAATAAGGATAATTATTCTTCTTATATTCCTTTATCAGCATTTTAGGCGTAAACAGGCCCTCTTTGCCGAAGCGGATGCCTTTGTAGCGCAAGACAATGTCTTTGGTTCCGTGAATGAACAGCGTAGGCGCCGGAGTTTGTGTGTAATGCGGTGTTCCCTGATTGGAGTGGATGGCTCCGGCAAAAGAAAGTACTCCTTTATAAGTAAACCCTTTCGGGAGCACCTTAGCCAATGGATTTCCGCTCTTCAGAAAGTATTCCGCCCTCAACGCTGACATGGCACCCGCACTGGAACCGCTTATCATGATGCAGTCGGGGTCTACATTCAGCTCTTTGGCATGGTTAATCACATAGTTGGTGGCAGTGTATAGGTCCTCCACAGGCATATCAAAGGTCGTCTGCATCAGCTTGGTGTCCTGCACCACATCGAGTAGTTTCTCTATCATGCCATAATCTTCCGGCTTGTTGGCGAAAGCATTTTTCCAGCCCAGACGATAGTCGAGGGAGATGGCGGTGATGCCCCGTTTCGCCAGTTGCCCCAGGTAATAGCCGATTTCCAGTCCCGAGCGTTCGCCGGCATAGAACGCGCCTGCAAACATATAGAACATCACAGGTTGGGGAGCTCCGTTGTAGTCGGCTTTGCGATAGATGTCCATTTGCAGCGTGTTTCCATCCTTGGTTGCGTAGGTCACGGTTTTCATTGATACGTCAGCAGGAACTGCGAAAGCTGTCTTAGCATTCTGCGCCGTCACTCCGTTGGTAATGAAAAGCATTGCCAGCAGAAGAATAATTGCTTCTTTAAATTTCATGTTTTGATGGGTTAATAAAATTGTTCTCATTTCGTTGATATTAAGTAGTACTACATGGTTAACTGAATATTGATGCTGCAAAGATATGTATTTAGTGCGTACATTGTACGCATTAGTGTGTAGAAAGTACGCATGTTTAATAACATATCTTTTTACTTACAGAGTACTTTTTACGCACAAAAAGCTTTCTACAAGGCTTTAGAGAGGCATTTCTTCAATAAATCAGGCTATTAAAAAAGCCTGTTCTGCACTGAATTTCCTGCTTAAATATTGCTTCTATTTAAATATTTGCTACATTTGCAGCAACTAAAGAATAAAATGATGAGCAATCTTACAAATGATTCTATAGCTAAAAAGATTAAAGAGAACCTGCAACTGGATGAAAAGATTCACCCGGGATTCTCGGTTGACTGTGTTATTATCACCTTTTATAATAACAAGCTGAAAATTCTTCTGAACAAGCTGTCGCTTAATAACAAGTGGATGTTGCCGGGAGGATTTGTCTATAAGGATGAGGATTTAGACCATGCCGCCTATCGCATTCTAAAGAACCGCACCAGCCTGAAGGATGTTTATCTGGAGCAGTTTTATACGTTCGGAGCAGTGAACCGTACCAATCCCGATGAAAACGAGAAGCTTTATACCAGCTACGGGCTTGGCAACACGGATGTGAGAAATGAGCATTCACGGTTCATCAGCACCGCTTATTTTGCGTTGGTGGAATATAATAAGGTGGTGATTCGTAAAAAAGCGGAAGATGAGTGCAGTTGGTTCGACATCGAAGAAATCCCCTCTCTATATGCTGACCATAACCTGATTATAGAAAAAGCCTTGAAGCACATCCGCTCCCAACTGGAATATTTGCCGATTGGCTTTGAAATGCTACCGGAGAAATTCACCATTTCCGAACTCAGGAAGATTCACGAAGGAATTTTGGGAAAAGAACTGGACCGTCGCAATTTCCAAAAGAAGATGCTGTCATCCGAACTTATCATCAAGCTCGATGAAAGGAAAGACACCACATCCTATCCGCCACCCATGCTTTTCAGTTTCAACAAAGAGAAGATAAAGGAACTGAAAGGAGAATAAAGAAAAGGGGATGCCGAAGAATCCACTCTGCAATTATCACAAAGAGCGGATTCTTCCCCAACTTTCATTTTGTATTTTCTGATGCCCTTTGCTTGTATTTTTCCCGCCCGCAGGCAGGCTCAAAGACTTTTTTTCGATTCTCAGCGATTTAAGGAGAAAGCTCTTGATAGTATTCTCCTGAGAAAAGAAGGAATAAGGCAGCATCTTTCCCCTATAATCTCTCTTCTGATATGGATTTCCTTCTTTCTCCGTTCTTTTGTCTATCTGCGATTTGTCTCAATCTATCGGGTAACTAGAGCTGGCGGGATGTTAAAAGACTGCTGTTTGCTGCTTTAGGGATGCAGAAATGGCGGTCGGAAAGGGAATATCAGATACGGTAGCTATTTTCTATGTGTTGAGTATATATAGACAGCGCGTTGGGTATAGTTGCTCTGCGCGTAGGGTAACTATACCCAATACGTGGAGTCACTATAACCAACGCGCTGGGGATAGTTACTCAGCAGATGATTTGTTAAGAGTGGGGAGAAAGGGTAGGGATGCCCGGCTGTTTTTTCTCCGGTTGGGGAGAAATGGGGGAGGTAGGAGTAAGGGGGGAGTGGATATGTATGTCAAAAAGAAAGGGAAAGAAGAGAATTGGGAGCTTTTTGAAAATAAAGGCTGTAATACAAAGAGCTGCGGTAGGCTTCCTATTCCGGAAGATACCGCAGCTCTTTATGAATCGGTTTGGGCGGGAAGAAAGACTTCTTATTTCACTTCCCAAGTATCATTTGTCATCAGCAACTCTTGGAAATTGTGATACTTCTTCTTTCCCTTGATTTCTTCTATCTGTTCTACGACTGCATCGTTGTAAGTCGGTGCGTCCACATCGCGGATGACACCCAGTGCAATCGGGAAGTCGGGACCTTCCATCAAGGCTAGTTTCAGTTGCAGCGTATTGTCTTCGCAGTGAGCGTCGTGCACCAGGATGTCTTTCTCTGTGATACCGTTCTCTCCCAGCTTCACTACTTTCAGTCCGAAGCCTTGCTGCATCAATCCGAACTCGTTGTTCTCGCCGAACAACATCGGTTTGCCATGTTCCAGGTAGATGGCGTTCTTGGCACGTCCTTCTTTGGTTGCCACAGAGGCGTGCGTACCGTCGTTGAAGATAACACAGTTCTGTAGAACTTCCACTACCGAAGCACCCTTATGAGCGGCTGCCGCTTTCAGCACTTCTACCGAAGCCGGGCCGTCTACTGCCACGCAGCGGGCGAAGAAACGTCCGCGGGCGCCAAAGGTCAGTTCTGCCGGGCGGAAAGGATCTTCCACCGTTCCGTAAGGAGAAGACTTGCTGACGAAGCCGCGGGCGGAAGTCGGGGAGTATTGTCCCTTGGTCAGACCGTAGATGCGGTTGTTCAGCAGAATCATGTTTAGGTCGATGTTGCGGCGCACGGCATGGATGAAGTGGTTACCTCCGATAGCGAGACCGTCACCGTCGCCGGAAATCTGCCAGATGGTTAAATCGGGGTTGGCAACCTTGGCGCCTGTGGCTACGGCGGCTGCACGTCCGTGGATGGTGTGGAAGCCGTAAGTATTTACGTAGTAAGGCAAACGGGAAGAGCAACCGATACCGGAAATGACGGCTATGTTGTGCGGAGCTACTCCTATTTCCGCCATTGCCTTGTGCAGGGAGTTCAGGAAAGCGTGGTCGCCGCATCCCGGACACCAGCGAGGCTGACCTGATTTGTAATCTTGTGCAGTATATATTCTTTCGCTCATCTTTTATTCCTCCAATAATTTAGTGAATGCATCTATCAATTCTCTTGTGACGAAGGGCTGTCCTTTCACCTGGTTGAACTGGTGGATATTCAGTCCGGGCACTTTCATACGCAGGTATCCGGCAAATTGTCCCATGTTCTGTTCGGCTACGACAATCTTCTTGTATTTCTTCAGCACGTCCGCCGTATTCTTGGGCAGCGGGTTGATGTACTCGAAATGGGCAAGAGCCACCTTCTTGCCGTGGTCGCGCATGAAGTCCATGGCGAGGCGAAGGTGTCCGTATGTGCCTCCCCAGCCTACGATGAGCAGGTCGGCGTCTTCGTCGCCCAGCACTTCGAGTTCGGGGATGTAGTCGGCAATCTTATCAATCTTTGCCTGGCGCAGTTGCACCATCTTGTTGTGGTTCTCCGGTTCGGTGGAGATAACTCCTGTATCGCCGCTCTTTTCCAGACCGCCGATGCGGTGCATGAATCCTTCCGTTCCGGGGATAGCCCAGTAGCGCACGCCTGTCTCTTCGTTGCGCAGGTAGGGAGTCCATACGCCTGCCATGTCGGGGGTGACGTAGGGAGGTTTGATAACGGGATATTCATTCAGGTTGGGGAGCTTCCATGCTGCGGAGCCGTTGGCTACGAAAGCATCGGTGAGCAACACCACGGGTGTCATGTGTTCCAGGGCAATCTTGGCAGCCATGTAGGCGGCGTCGAAACAGTTGGTGGGAGAGGTGGCGGCAATCACCGGCATGGGGCTCTCACCATTGCGCCCATAGAGGGCTTGGAGCAAGTCGGTTTGTTCCGATTTGGTCGGCATACCCGTAGAAGGACCTCCCCGCTGAACGTTTACAATCACCAACGGGAGTTCGGCAATCACAGCCAGGTTCATCGCTTCACTCTTGAGGCAGACACCGGGACCGGAAGTGGTGGTCACCGCCAATGCTCCTGCAAAAGCTGCGCCTACAGCGGATGCGCAACCGGCAATCTCGTCTTCACACTGCACGGTCTTTACGCCGAGTGATTTGTGCTTGGACAACTCGTGCAGGATGTCGGTAGCCGGGGTGATGGGGTAGGAACCCAGATATAGTTCCAGGCCGGCTTTCTCTGCTGCGGCTATAAGTCCGTAGGCGGTGGCTTTGTTACCGTTAATGTCAGTATAGAGTCCCGGAGTTTTCGGGGCTTTGCTTTCTATTGTATAGGTGGCTGCCGAAGCGTGGGTGTTGGCTCCGTAGTTGTATCCGTCGTGGAGTACTTTGATGTTGGCTTCTGCTATCTCGGGTTTCTTGGCGAATTTCTCCCGCAGCATCTTTTCGGCGGCATCGAGGTTGCGGTTGAACAGCCAGCAGACTAGTCCCAGTGCAAACATGTTTTTGCAGCGGAGGGCGGATTTGTTGTCCAGTCCGGAGTCTTTCAGGCTTTCTTTGCACATGGACGAGATGGGGACTTCAAGAATCTGTTGTTTGATGTTTAGTTCCGCGAAAGGATTGTCAGTCTTAAATTGTGCCTTTTCCAGGTCTTTAGCCTCGAATGAGTCGGAATCTGTGATGATGAGGCCTTGCGGCTTGCAGAATTTTATTTGTGTTTTCAATGCGGCGGGGTTCATTGCTACCAACACGTGGCAACGGTCGCCCGGTGTGTAGATGTGCCCTGCGCCTACATGGATTTGGAAACCGGATACTCCCGTTAGTGAGCCTTGCGGGGCGCGGATGTCTGCCGGGTAGTCAGGGAAGGTACAGATGTCATTCCCTACAGTTGCCGACACGTTCGAGAAGATGTTGCCGGCTAGCTGCATGCCGTCGCCGGAGTCGCCGGAGAAACGTACTACGACTTCCTCCAATTCTTTAACCATCATTTCGTCTGCCATAACTTTAATTACTATATTTAATTTAAAAACTGATTTTACTTTCAATTTGTGAGCGCAAAGGTCGGAAAGTTAATCGAATTATCAAAATAAATCGAACTTTATTGTCCTATTGACGCCAAATATTTGGAATTACTGAAAGGAACCTGCATTTTTATTCTTGTTAAATCAACAGAAACCGTTATCTTTGCAACCAAAATAAAAGCGGCCTTGTAGTTCAACGGATAGAATAGAAGTTTCCTAAACTTTAGATAGGGGTTCGATTCCCCTCGAGGCTACCTTATATTAATATAACGCAATTGGCTTGTAGAAAGTTGATTGCGTTTTTCTTTATCTGCATTTCAGGTGATATAAAAAAGCCTCTCCTGCACAAAGGCGGGAGAGGCTTTTATTATGATTGCAGAATGGAATTCTCCATTATACTATACTTATTATTCTGCTGTGGTGGTCACTCCCTTGCCTTTCTTTATCATGGCATATGCAATCGGAGATGCAATGAACAGAGAAGAAAGTGTGCCGATGATAACACCCAGAATCATCGCGAAGGCAAAGCTACGGATAGAGTCGCCACCGAGGATGAAGATACACAGCAATACGATCAACGTACTCAGTGAAGTGTTGATGGTACGTGCCAGTGTAGTGTTCAGTGATTCGTTGAACAGCATGCGCACGTCGCGTTTCGGATAGAGACCGAAGAACTCACGCACACGGTCGAAGATTACCACCTTATCATTGATAGAGTAACCGATAGCGGTGAGGATAGCACCGATAAAGGTCTGATCTATTTCGAGTGAGAACGGAACGATACCCCATAATAAAGAGTAAGCACCGATAATCATCACTGTATCACTGGTCAGCGCTACTACGGAACCCACACTGTAGGCAATGTTGCGGAAACGGAGCAGGATGTACAGACCGATAGCAATCAAAGCTAATACTACCGACCAGATAGCACCTGTCTTGATGTCGTCGGCAATACTCGGACCTACTTTCTGTGAACTTACGATACTACCACCTGAATGGTTGTCACGGTCGATGAAGGTTTCTAAAGTGATGTTGTTAGTCAACAACGGCTTCAAAGTTTCATACAAGTATGCTTCGATTTCGGAGTCTACTGTGTTGCTGTTGTCTTCGATGCGGTAGTTGGTGCTGATACGCACTGTCTTCTTGTCCGTACCGATGGCGATAACGCTTACATTGGCATTCTCACCGAATTTGTCTGAAATGAGTTCACGTACTTGTTCCGGTTCAACAGGGTTCTCGAATTGTACTTTGAAGTTACGTCCACCGGTGAAGTCAATACTTTCGCTCAATCCGCGGATAGCGAACGAAGCTATACAAACAAGGATAACTGCGCTGACGATAATCAATGATTTCTTGTTGCTTCCCATGAAGTCGAAGTGAGTGTTCACCATCAGGTTCTTCGAAATCTTCGAAGTGAAGGTGAGGTTGAGCCACTTGTCTTTGTTCATGAAGTGTTCGTAAACCAGACGGGTTACGAATACAGCAGTGAAGAATGAAACAAGAATACCAATAATCAAAGTGGTGGCAAAACCACGGATAGGACCAGTACCGAAGTTGAACAGGATGATACCGGTGATGATAGATGTCAGGTTGGAGTCGA
>JAUUNK010000328.1 GCA_030844565.1 Bacteroides ovatus | reverse complement strand
AAGGCAGCTACATCTCCCGCCTGAAAAGCAGCGAGTAAAGATTCGGTTGTGGTATTAGCTTGTTCCATCATAGCATTTCCATAGATTGTTTTGATGTTGCAAAGCTAGGGAGGATATGGACTTTTCTTGGGTAAAAACCGGTCAGTGAGTTGAAAAAACAAGTATCATGTTTTAAAACACGTTTACTGATTATTACATATATAAAAGAAAAAATCCTGCCGGACATTGTCAAGCAGGATTTTTTGTTCTACAATTTATGAAACCAGTAAATTCCTTCTTTCCCACCAGGTATCTTAAATTGATATAAACCATTAATTTTCAGTGATTTATTAACGGTCTCCATTTTACCTGAGGAAGGATGGATATATGTCACAGCATACTTACCGGAGGTGAGCTGAAGGGGAATTTCTGTTGCCGATTGGGAATAAATGATAGCTCCAATATCAGATTTTCCCATTTTATAGTAGTCCTTAGTACCAGTTTTTTCTATTTTCATGGTGGCTGCATCCCTTAAAAAGGCTTTATCTTTTACCGGAATCACAGGGCAAGAGCCTCCCGCCATGAATACTGCCCATCCCATAGCAGGGAAATTCTGAGCATAATAGGTGACTGCTTTTTCGGGATATTTTTCCCGGTATTCGCTTACGGCGCGATAGGCATCATCGAAAGTCACTTTGCCTACTTTCATCTTCCGCATGTGTTGGCGGGGAGCCATATTCTTCCCTCCCTCGGGGGCAAATGCAGTGCCGTCGCTCTTATAATGCCAATAACGGATGTCAACTATATCTACTATCTTCGAACGCTCAGGATCGGAAAGTATGGCATCTTGCACATCCTTCGTTACACTGAGGGCAACTTTAGCGTGCTTACCGGTCTCTTTCTCCCATTCGCCGATTACATCAATCCAGAATTGCACGAAATGTAGCGGACCGGTAAATTCAAAACCGATAAGTTGCACCACATTAGGATCGTCGGCAAAGTTGTCCAGGCACTGGCGGATGTAGTTGCGGTGAAGTTCGCGGCGCACCGGATGCTGAACGTCATAGAAATAGTCTGCCATAAAGATACGCTTGTCTCCGGCAAAAGGAACAGGCTCGGGGAATCCGGTGTTATTGATGTTGTTTACCGTTCTCCACGGACAGTCCACCCAGTGGGCTCCTGCTTCGAGAATGTTGTGCTGAAAGTAGTGCTGATGGTAAAGCAACATCCCCTCTCCCGCCCCTTTCCGGGCGAACTCTTTCAGGCGCGACCAATACCATGCATTGGGACGATTGAGGTCATATTTGCTTAATCCTTCCCACGCAGTGCCCTGACCGCTCCGGCTGAAAGGTTGCTCATAGAAAGGTCCCCAAACATCTCCGTTGCTACGGCGCACACGTTCGTGGTCGTCACGGCGGCGATCGTACCACAGACCGTAGTTCTGGTCGAACACAATGATATTTTTCTTCTTCATGTAGCTGATTACCGAATCCACCCGGTCAGTCAATCCCAGACCTTCCCTACCCGGCACAAAACGGGTCAGTGCGGGACTTGCTTTCGGCAGGAAGTTCGTTTTCAGTTTGCCGTTCCACCACGGAGTGGAATGGCTACCGCCTACCAAGAGGCATCCGTCCATCGTCAAGCGACCGTCGCACATAGCAATTTCCGGTGCATTCACAGCAACGTTCTTAGATTTTTTTTCTTTTATGGTATCTATCACTTTCACGCCCTGAGGGTCCACCGAAGCAGTGAACTTACCTTCTTCTATCCACTTATCGAGGGTAAGCCGGGGAGTATATGCCTCTTTTGCCAGAGCCATGGCTACCTCTACGGTAGGGCTACTGGTGGCACTTGTATTGCGCGGCAGGATACGTGCCCGTGCAGGAGTTTCCTGTTGCAAGCGGTCCGTCAACTGAGCGTAGAAAAAGCTGCGTGGATGGACATGGTTGTTGGATTGTGCCCATTCACCGTCTCCTGAGAATTGTGCCCAACAGCCGTAAGCACGGTTAGGCGCATCTGCTGCAGGAGTATAACAATCGATACCGGAAGCGGTACACTGCCAGAAAAGACTGTTTGCCGTGTTCCAGCCTGCACCATTTTTGTCTTGCCCCAGATTCTTATAAGAAAGATTATGCCCGTCGATATTGACTATATCGAACAATAAACCGCATGCCCAAGCGTCGATAGAACCACTGAAGCCGAGAGATTCATAAGAGTCGCATTGCACAAACGCATTGGGTCCTGCCGCACAATAGCCTGCGGAGAAATCGTGGATGCCTTGTTCGGAGTAGCAACGCTGGAAGAGGTTGAGCTGTCCCAACGTGTGGAAAGTGCAACGCCGCATACCTCCGATCTCGGATATGGGAGAACGGGAGATACAATCTTCCACCGTAATCCGGGAACCGGTACGCTGAACGATAACGGCACTTCCGGCAAACTGGCGGAAATCAACACGTCTCACCCAGCAATTTTCAGCATTCTCGATAGAGATTCCGGTCCAGCAATGGTCTTCATCTTTGGGATATGCCTTGTTATAATCAGAAACCAGAGTCAGGTTTTCGACCCCCGATTGCACCAGGCGTCCGTCCCAACGGTAACGGATCACCTGAGATTCACCCCAACGAGTATCCAAAGCCACGGTCAGGGGAGCATCCAGCGTAATGCGATTACCGTCTACGGCAGTTACAACGCGGTCCCACTGCAAATCCATATCTCCGGGTTTCCAGCCTAAAGCGCTGATACCTCCGCCGAAAATATCACAACCCAGAGAAGCTATCCATTCTTTGCCGGAAGGACGGGTCACCATCACGCGGTCTCCCACCCTCATTGTGTTTCCGGACGCCACTGCAAAGGTGCGTTCGTTGACAGGAACGTAAGAAGTAAGCACTTTCAAAGTATCCTGCATCCGAATATCTCCGGCACCTTCGATATAAATGAGCGCACTGCGGTCCACTCCTTTTTTGAGCAAAACCGTGTTTTCTTTATCCATGCCTCGCAATACTACGCCCGAACCCGCAATGCGCAGGCTCCCGGATAGGATAAACTCTCCTTTATCCAGCAACACCGCTCCCTTTCTTCCGGCAGCATCGGCAGGAAGAGAAGCCACGTAATCAATGGCACGCTGAAGGCGAGCCGTATTATCGCCGGACTGCCACGGCACAAAGACTACATTCGGTACATCTGGAATGTCCTGTCCCGAACACTCATATCCGCAATAAGAGAAATCCAGAACACGGTTTCCCTTGTCATCTTTCAGATAAGTAATCTTATCGTTCTTGACTTGTAAAGCAAAGGTTTGCGCGAATGTATGCGCAAACCCTATGCTCAATAATCCTCCCACAAGGAGTGTCTTATATCGTATGTTCATTCTAAACTTATTTATTATTAGTTGATATTCCTCCTCCCCTATCAAAGCTTTTTACGCTTCGCCAACGTATCGTAGTTGTTTTTGAGGTCCTTCCAGTCCACCTTTTTGCGGGTGTCAATCCCGTTGATATACTTTTCAATGTTGGTATAGCCGTCGCCGTTGCAATCGAGCACTGCATCCGAAGGATCATTGGGGTTCAGCCCGTTAGCAATTTCCCATTCATCGGGCATTCCGTCACCGTCCGTATCTACCCGGGATGTTCCCTTATACTCGGGCAGGCCACCCACCTGGCGAATGTCGGTGATAATACCTTTCTTATATGAATCGACTGGCAAACGTCTCTTCACATAAGGAGAAACAAATTCAGGCGCATTCTCCACATAAATGGCTTTTCCGGTCTTCACGGTTTTGATGACACGCTCGTCTACAGCATCCCGTTTCGGGAAAGTAGCTCCCACGTTGTCGAGTACAAAACGGTAGGTTGCCTTGGCATCCATCACGCTGACAGGAGGCATATCGAAAGGTTGATCGGACTTTATGAGAGGCAGGAAGTGTGTGGCATCCACATGGTCAGCCAGTTGCACGCCACCGTCCCAGTTGTTACGGGTCACTTTGGAATTGCCCTCTACAATGTTTCCATTTACGTACGCCTTGCCGAAGCTGAGAGGACGGCTTTTATCCCGTCCGGCTTCCGGTTTAAGAAGGCGGTAAGAAATCGGTTTATCGAGCGGGGTGATAGGACCCGGTTTGTAGTAGTTGTTGATGATGTTATAAAGACTCGTATTGTCGCCACCGTCTACAGAACGGTTCCACCAGTTATAGATAACGTTGTTCACAAAGTTGAATCCCCCGTTCATCCCCACTGAGCAGTTGCGGCTAATATTGGAAGCGAAAAGGTTGCGGCAGAACATGCTGTTGTGACCGCCGATAGTAGCGCCAAAAGCATGGTTATAAGCATCCAACGCTTCGGAGAATATGGAGTTCTGAATAGTGATGTTGACGGTAGGGAGCTTGAACCCATGTCCCGATTCGTCACGGTTGTACACATGACGGTAGATAGACATATTCTCGTCCAGTCCCCAACAAGCGGAACAATGGTCTACTATGATATTTCCCACGGCATTTCCTCCGACAGCATCGTCACGGAAAGCAACATCCTGTGCGCCTCTGCGGAAACGCATGTGGCGAATCACTACATCGTGCGTGTCAATAAGAAAAGAAGCTCCCGTCACACACACACCGTCTCCCGGTGCAGTCTGTCCGGCAATGGTCACATAAGGTGCTCTCAGGCTGATGGGGCTTTTCAGGCGGATGATACCCGAAACATTGAACACGATGATGCGTGCACCACCTGTCTCACAAGCCTCGCGGAAGGTCCCGGGACCCGAATCGGCAAGCGAAGTCACCACTATGAC
>JAUUNK010000327.1 GCA_030844565.1 Bacteroides ovatus | reverse complement strand
GTATACTGCCCTATATCCAGATAGGCGGCAGGATCCTGTACAGGGCTTCCGACATAGAGCGTACGTTGATGGACGGGTACAAGGAGGCGTACCATCAGAATGGAAGAACCAGGTTTTAATATTACCCCATATTATGGGCATCCGCCAAGTTCAACTCTTCATTTCTGAATCCGCATCACAGGTTCACTAAATGATGCGGATTGGTTTTGTAATGCAATACAGATACACCCTTTATTGGGTATATAGTAATGTTACACCCTTTTTAGGGTATATTTCTTGGCTATGCCAAATTATATTCATACATTTACAGCCAAAACAATAGATAGTAATATGTTTGCAACCATCTCGGCAGATATAGTTTCATCCACTTCGTTATCCGTGGATGAAACTATCAGACTAAAGCAAAGGATAGAGGCCCTGTTTGCTTTGCTCAAAACAAAATACCCGGATTTTTACGGTCGTCAAATCAAAGGCGATTATATCGAGTGTGTGATGCAGAATGTATCCAATGCCCTTCGTATCGCTCTTGTTATCAAATCATGTATCAAGTCTTTCCCTATTACAGAAAACAAGAAGGCGAAGAGCTTTCAGACATATGGTATCAGGACGGCTATCGGTATTGGAAACATGCGTATAGTGGACACGGAACAGGGCATTTGGGATGGCGAGGCCATTTATATGTCGGGGCGTTCACTTGAGGGAATGAATGCCTTGAATAAAGGGACTTTGTCTGTATGTACAAGTAAAAGACAATTATCCTGCCCCTTACAGACGGTCGCATTGCTGACCGATGCCATCATGAATGACATGACCCTGCGCCAGAGCGAGGTCATTTATTACAAACTGCTTGGATTGAAGGAAACGGATATAGCCCGAAATCTGGGAATATCACAATCCGGTGTAAACAAGGCTTCATCGGCTACAAAATGGTATTGCATAGAGGAAGCCTTGAAGTATTTTGAACAGATAAATTTTAACGAATATGAATAGTTGGCTGTTTTTAAGTTTGCTGTTGGCCCACGTCATAGCCGATTTCTACCTGCAAAATGACAAATACTGCTCACAGAAAGAGGAAAAGAAATTCAGAAGCTGCTTCCTGTATGTACATTCGCTTCTTGTAGCTGTAGTATCATGGGCTTTGGTTCCGGTCAGCGATTTCGGGTTTTATGCCTTGACCATTGCCCTGTCACATCTGGTCATTGACCTTGTCAAAGCCTATTGTCCCAAAGGATTGTGGAGTTTTGCTCTTGACCAGGCTGCACATCTGGCAATATTGGCTGCTGTGGCTACCGAGTTTGATATCACCACTGAATTGCCTGTACAATTTGTGGATTATACCGGGAACTTCTCCATGCCTTTATTCATACTGGCGGTACTGTTGTGCATCAAACCTGCCAATGTCCTGATCAAGCTGGTTTTGAAAAGATACCAAATCGGAGAAACACTATCCTGTGAGAATATCAAAAATGCCGGAGCATTGATAGGAAACCTGGAACGTATTCTCACAATAATATTTGTAATAATAGGCAGGTATGAAGCAATCGGTTTTATCATAGCCGCAAAATCCATATTGAGGTTCAAGGATACGGATACAGCAAAAACCGAGTATGTCCTTGCCGGAACATTTCTAAGTTTCGGAATCGCTTTGCTTTGCGGACTGATGGCAGCATAACAGGATGGAAGAGCTGCAAAAGAAATACGACACGCTTGTCGGGAAATATAATGCATTGCTTGCCGAGAACGAAGAGTTGAAATCAATTCTTCTTCAACACGGCATTGTCTATTCCGTATCGGAAATCTCTGATAAGGAGCCGATTTTTTCTCCTGTAATATTTCCTTCTGTCAATTTTACGCCTGATGAGAAAATAGCATTGTTCAGCAGTTTTTTCAAAGGAAGAACGGATGTTTTTGCACGAAGATGGTTCAGCAGGACAACGGGAAAGGGAGGCTATCAACCGGTCTGTACCAATGAATGGCAAAGAGGAGTCTGCGACAAGAAACGATACAAGTGCCCGGATTGCCCGAATCGCAACCTTGCTCCTCTGACAAGCCGGGAAATCTACCGCCATCTGGAGGGAAAAGATGAATACGGGTGTGATGTTATAGGTTTATATGCTGTCACCCCTGACAATAAATGCTCTTTTCTTTGCGCTGATTTTGATGACAAGAATTGTACTCACGGATATAAGGAAGATGTGCTGGCTTTCATTGCCGTTTGTAGGAATTGGGGAATTTCGTACAGTATCGAACGTTCACGCTCCGGTAACGGGGCGCATGTATGGATATTTTTCGAAGAGCCGGTTGCTGCCGGTAAAGCCAGGAAATTAGGCAATGCCATCCTTACTGAGGCCATGAAGCGCAACGGACATATTACCTTCAATTCATACGACCGTTTCTTCCCCAATCAGGACAGAATGCCTGAAGGCGGATTCGGAAATCTGATAGCCCTTCCATTGCAAGGCAGGGCACGGAAAATGGGAAACAGTGTCTTTGTGGATGAAAACTTCCTTCAGTTCAAAAACCAATGGGCTTATTTATACAATGCAAAAAAGCTTAACGAGCATGACTTGGACATGTTATTGGCCCGGCACAGACAGGAAGATTTCGGTTCGTTGGCAACTTCTTCAGAAACAAAGCCTTGGGTGCTTCCTGTATCTCAGGATGTCACGCAGAAAGATTTTAACGGAAAACTGAAAATTAAAAAATCGGACAGACTATACATCCCCCTAAACTCCATATCCGAAAAGGTGGCCAATCATCTCAAGCGTATAGCCGCATTCAAAAATCCGGAATTTTACAGCAAACAAGCGATGCGCATCTCTACCTATAACATTCCGCGTATTATTTGCCGTGCAGACTTTACGGATGATTACCTCGCCCTGCCCCGCGGTTGTGAGGATGCCGTAACAACTATGCTGGAATCTCTTGGAGTTGCTTATGAAATGATTGATGAAACCAATCACGGCAAGCCTGTTGCCGTTGCATTCAAGGGCAAGGAACGTGACGAGCAACTTGATGCCATCAATTCCTTAATGCCATACACGAACGGGGTATTGGCGGCAACGACCGCTTTTGGGAAAACAGTAACAGCAGCTGCTCTGATTGCCCGAAAAAAGGTAAGCGCACTCGTGCTGGTACATTCCAAAGCGCTGCTCCTGCAATGGCACGAACGCCTTACCGACTTTCTTGAGATAGAATTTGCCGAGCCTGCCACGTCAAGAAAACGTGGCAGGAAAAAAGTGTTTTCTCCCATAGGCTGCTTGGATTCAACCTCAAACACCTTGCATGGAGTCATTGACATCGCCCTTATGCAATCATGTTTTGAAAATGGCGAGGTAAGACCTTTTGTACGTGAATACGGGATGGTGATCGTGGATGAATGCCATCATGTTTCTTCCATAACGTTTGAGAATGTACTCAGACATATTACGGCACATCATGTCTATGGACTTACTGCCACACCTATCCGCAAGGACGGACTGCAACCCATTATCTTCATGCAGTGCGGACCAATCCGCTTTTCGGCAGATGCCAAGACCCAGATACAGAAGCAGTCATTCCAGCGTTATCTTGTTCCAAGATTCACATCCTATCGCTCTGTAACTGACAACAGGCAGTCGTTCGCCTTATTGTCACAATCGCTTGCTGAATCCGAGTTACGGAATACGCTCATCGTGGAGGATGTGTTAAATGCAGTAACGGCAGGAAGGACACCGATTATCCTGACCGGCAGGACATCGCATGTAAAGCTGCTTTCCGGAATGTTAAAACCGCATATCGCCAACGTCATTCAACTGACGGGAGAAGGAATAGCCAAAAGCAAGCGTGAAGTCCTGCAAGGATTGCATGACATTCCGCAAAATTCCCCTCTTGTAATAGTCGCTACCGGAAAATATGTAGGAGAAGGATTTGACTATCCCCGGCTTGATACGCTCTTTTTAGCCCTCCCCATATCATGGAAAGGGTTGGTTGCCCAGTATGCAGGCCGTCTGCACCGGGAGAACGAAGGAAAAGCCGATGTCCGTATCTATGATTATATCGATATACACGAACCTGTCTGTGAGAGCATGTATCGCAAGAGGCTCAAAGGCTATTCCGCCATCGACTATCGGGTACTTTCCAAGGATTGTCAGACATTGTTTGATGCAACCGAAGGTTTACAGTCGTCTCCGCATGAAGAACAGATATTCAACGGTATAACATTCTGTCAACCGTTTATAAAAGAATTAAAAGCCTCAAGACAATCCATTGTGATATCTTCCCCTAAGCTCTATCATATGGAACGAAATAAATTTGTCAATATCTTGAAAGAACTCCAAAGAGACGGTATTGAAGTGGCCATTCTTACATTGACAGAAAACGGGCAGTCGGATTATCTCAGAAGACAGGGGCTGTTCGTAAAGATTGTACCTGAATTATCATTATGTTCATGTATTATGGACAAATCCTCCGTCTGGTATGGCAGTATCAATATCCTTGGCTATCCGACGGAAGAAGACAATATTATAAGAATTAAAGATATAAGACTTGCAGAAGAATTTTTGGATGTCATTTACAATAATGGCAATGGCAAGTAATACAAAAATGAAATCATAATGCAGCAGATATAAGGAGGACACCGGCTAAATGTATATTGTCAAATCACTTGTGATACATTATATTTCAGAATTTTAAGCATGAAAACAGCGAATGAAGACAGAAGCAGTTCAGCCGGACAAGGGCGGATATTGGCAGGTGGTCGAAAAAACGGATTGATTTTTTGGAGGGAGCGCAGTTTGCCGCCTGCCTTTTTCATTGTGTTTC
>JAUUNK010000326.1 GCA_030844565.1 Bacteroides ovatus | reverse complement strand
CCATGTTGGGGATAACGAATTTTAATTCCATATAGATGTACCTGTCCTTTCTGAATGTTGTGTTTGATGGTTAGTTTTGGGTTCTGGTTTGAAAGCCGGAGGGGAACGCTCCGGCGGTGGTGGTTTCTTCGTAGTATCACGTCCTTTCTGGTTTTGGGGTAAAAAAATAGACGCTCAGTTTTGAACGTCTATAAGGGAAATACTTATTAACTTTTTAGTCTTCTGCTGGATGTTTTGAAAGATAACGGGAATAATCTGTGTCAAATTGTAAAGATTTCAACTGTTCATCTATAATTTGTAATAGGTTTTTATCGTTAAGGATTGCTTCAAATTCTTTTATAGAGAAATCAATAATGCAATATTTATCTTCCAATTTCTCCTTATGGAGATAAAATTTTTTTATTAGTCCAGCACCATTACTCCATCCGGTTCCGCTAGTACCATAATACGAAAATAAAATGCCTATTTTTATGTTGGTTGTCAAAAGCAAACTACAAAATTTTCCTATGTATGTAACACTAACGGCTTTGTCGTAATTTTTACATTCTCCTAAAAAGGTATCGAGTTTTAGGTCAATCAGATGATATGTCAACAAAACTTTCCCTTGAGGAGTTAAAGTAACGATTTGGTCTATTTCATTCGTTGAAGTTCGTAAGTTTCTATCTACATTAAAAATATTTCCAGAGATAGTTAAGAGATAAGAAACTAAATTTTCTAAAGCTTCTCCCTTTAAGTTATGTAAATTTTTAGGTGCATTGTCTGTAGGGGAACTGTCATGAAGCTGTTTGAATTTTTCAAGTAATTCTTTATAAATGTTTTTTTGAGCTTCACTAATTTCACAAATTTTTTCGTATCTTAATTTATCAGATATACTATTATAACTCGATTTTAATAAGTTTACATTATTATCCTGAAAACCAAGGGAAACGTGCGCCCAAAGCACGGACACGTAAGCCAAGAAATCAGATTACTACCAATGCTTAAATTGTAAGCTTATTTAAATCGAGTTATACTATTAAGGACATTTAATGCCTTAGAAATTTCTTTATCATCTGGCATAATATCAATCATCACGTACCACCATATATATTAAAAATGAATTTTCTATTGAGGAAAGTTCGCTATGGCAGAGTTCACATTCAAAAGTTTCAGGTAACTCATTAAACAAACGTACTGTCCCCATAGATTTTTGGCAATTACTACAATATAATTCATAATAACTTTGCAAAATTCCTTGCTTTTCCAATTCAGATAAAAAATCATAGATTTCAGGAATAGATAAGGAAAATTTTCTTTTCAAAACGCCAGGATAAATCCACATATTTTTTCTATAATTCTTGAAAAAATTAGTTAAGGCAATGCTATCTATATTTTTATTCATTTTGTGTTGTATCGTCATTTCTATGATTGACAATGTATTCGATAACATAATTCATTCGCTCCATTCCAATTAGCACATTACTATAGTAATATTGTATTAAACAATAAGATTTATTCATGTAATTAAAGACAAACTTAACACGGTTACTTCGTGTTTTTATTTCATTTTCCCATAACAATTCAATCCAAGGATAATCGGACATTTCTTCCATTTCAAACATAAATTGTTCTAAGGCTTCTCTGAAATCAGGTACTTTTTCTAATTCTGCCTGATTGTCATTTAATAGTGAGCGTAGTTCTCCGATAAATGGTAATATATATTCTTGATTGTTGCCGACATCCAGTTGTGCGTTTCCACCATTAGGTAATTTCATGGATTGAGCAATAAGTTTTACATTTTCATCACGTTTGCATACATTAACCATAAAGTCTAAATTTAGCGGAATCAAATCGCACTCAAAATGTTCTTTAAAATAATCAGACATTTCCGCAATTAAGTTGGAATATATAGTCGGTTCTTTTTTGTCGGATAAAAAGACCCTTTTTAAAACATCAAAACGAAATTCTATCAATTCTCCTTTTTCATGAAATACAACTAAAAAGGGATATTTAGTTAAAAATTCTTCCTGTGTGAGAGGATGAATAGCTGCATATGCCAAATTAAATTTCAAAAAATAGTATCCATCCATAGAGTATGCAACAGGTTTTACGAAAGATGTATATAAGTAATCATTTTCATAAGTGTTTTCAAGAGGAATGATTTCCTTTGCTTTTTTTAACGTTGATGAAAAATCGTCGCAGGTAAAAATAACGGAATACTTATAATCTTTTAAAAACTCCCATTTTTCTAAAGCATATCCAGCTCTTTTGCTTTGGTGAATGCAGGTTACAAGCTGTTCGGATAATGTTTTTTCTGAAATATCTACAGTTTCTAGCCCCTCTATGTATAACTGTCCCGAAGTATCTGTTTGTTTAGTCGCAATTCCGTGCTGAATGAATTGTTTTACTAAATGGCGTTTTACTTTATCTGAATAAGCCATTACTGTTTTTTCAAGATATTCTAAATAGTTGTTTAACTGCATACAATCCCTCTTTTCTGTGCATATATCTTTCGTTATCCTGATTATACTTGATATAAGTGCAAAAAGCCATGCACAAATCAAAATTTTTATAGGATTTTCGATATATACATAATAATAAAAGTTTTGGTGCTATTGCATATATAAATCGAGTAGGAGGAAGGCGATTATTTCGCCTTCCGACCTCTCACACCACCGTACGTACCGTTCGGTATACGGCGGTTCAATCAACTTAACATGTAACAGCCTTTTCGGCGTAGTAGTCTTCCATGGATACAAGACCAAACTTAGCTAGTCTCTCTTTACTGATACAAATGTGGAGATTCCAGCTTCTGCACACTCTGGCATATCCTTTGGCATATGAAATGCCATGTGCCGCATTTGGCGGCAGACCAAGTTTGATAAGATTCTTTTCCCTGTTCTTTGGCGTTTTCCAGTGTTTCCATATGCACATGCGCAGTCGATACCGAATCTGTCCGTCCATTTTTGCGCACAGCCTTTTCATGCTTCCGATTTTGAAATAATTTATCCACCCTCGGATAAGCCGGTTGAGTTTCCCAATTTTATAACCATTGCCCACTCCCCAGCTCCTGCTTGTATATTTCTTCATCTGCGCCTTGAACTTTGCTGCCGCTTTCGGGTGTGGTCTGGCTTTGTACCCTTTGGCAAATGAGTCATAGTAAAATCCAAACCCCAGATACTTAATGCCCTTTGGTTTATCAACCCTGCTCTTTTCCGCGTTCACTTTCAGTCCAAGCTTTTCCTCTATAAACCGAGCCACGCTCTTCATTACCCGCTCTGCCGCCTGTCTGCTCCCGACCATTATAATAAGGTCATCTGCATACCGGACGAAATCCAGCCTCCTTGCTTCCAGTTCTTTGTCCAGCTCATTTAACATGATATTTGCTAACAGCGGCGAGATATTTCCACCCTGCGGTGTGCCGACTACCGTATCTTCATACTCATCATCAATCATTACGCCGCTGACCAGAATCTTTCTTACCACCGATATGACATCTCCGTCCTTTATTGTCCGTCCGAAAATCGTCATCAGCTTGTCATGGTCTACTGTGTCAAAGAATTTCGCTAGGTCGATATCCACTATCCAGTTGTGTCCGTCATTCATCATTTCCAATGCTTTAAGGACTGCCTGCTGTGCACACCGCTTGGGTCTGAATCCATAGCTGTGGTCGTGAAACTGCTCCTCAAATATCGGGGTAAGCACCTGTGCCACCGCCTGCTGTACAAAGCGGTCTACTGCTGTTGGCACTCCAAGATTTCTTGTACCACCATCGGGTTTGGGTATCTCCACCCTGCGGACTGGCTTCGGCTTATACTTCCTCGTCCGCAACTGTTCCTTAATGTTTTCGCCGTTTTCCGAAAGATATGCGCCAAGTTCTTCAACGGTCATCCCGTCCACGCCTGCCGCTCCTTTATTCCTTACGACTTGCAGATACGCCGCATTTAGATTATCCCTGCTTAATATCTGCTCCATGAGACTGCTTGTGTCCATGCGTTGTTTCCTTTCTGCCCCTTTTGCCTTTGCCGCCTTTGAAGTCATCGACAGGCGTATGCTCCGGCTACGAAGTGGAACGTACTTCAACTGATTGATTGTTCAGCCCTTCGCTCCGTCCCCATTACAGGAACTTCCTCACTACTATGGCTTCTGCTGACTTCTCACAATTCGTTGTTACTACGGCTAATGAGACCGCCTGTGAGACCTCCCCAGTTAAGGTGCGTGTTCTTTTCCTCCATGTACCTGCCGCATTTACTCGTACTTCCGGCAACCTTTTGGACTTCAGTGCCTTTTGCCACCTTATCCGTATTTCCGAGCCTTATATGCGGTTCCTGTCCGTCAGGTCAGAGGTTTGCTTACAGCTTCTTTCAGATTCCGTCTCACGGCGGACACCCTTGCTGTTCGGCTATGTGCTTCGTTGTTGCCTACGCGCACTTGGGACTTTCACCCATTAGAAAACGCCCATGCTGGGCAAACAAAATAGACGTTTCATGTTTTCACACAAAACGTCTATTCCTTGCATTATGGAAAAGAGTATCGTATAATCTTGATAAATGGTTTCCTAGCTGGAACTGAGCCAGCTAACACGTTGCTAACACTTTTGTTACCAGTACAGGACATTTCGTGAATCTATCTTCCGCACAGACCTCACGCTTTTCCTGTATTATAAGGTGTTAGAGGGTATTACAGGAGGTTAGAAACTACTTGCTGCAAAAGGACCTTTAGAACTCCTAAGCGGTAGGTACAGCAACCGCCTAATTTTTCTAATTTCATAAATGTCCCTGTAGCTCAGCAGGATAGAGCGTTCGCCTCCTAAGCGAAAGGCCGTGGGTTCGA
>JAUUNK010000002.1 GCA_030844565.1 Bacteroides ovatus | reverse complement strand
ACAAAGATAGGAAGGAAAAGAAGGAAAAGAAACACGCACCAGACCGAATGCTTACAACATCCCCATGTTCTCTATAAAAACACCCGGATGTTTTGACATAAAACATCCGGGTGTTTTTATTTTCATCCTTAACAAAGTGTGTGCAGGCTATAGCACTTCTGAGAATTGGATATAAACACTCTGAACGCTATCCTACCTTACTGAATATTCAGTGTAAGAAGGCTCGAGAAGCCACATAAAAACCGGCCGCTACTAAACAATAGCAACGACCGGCAGAGAGAGTTTACGAAAATGGTTTAGGTTTCCCAATTGTTTCTAGTCTATATCCATTGCTTTATGGATACGATAGAGCAATAAGTCATAGTGTGAACGGTCTGCTTCCGGAGCGGAGGCGAGTATACCGGTCAACATATCTTTGGTGCGCATCAGCAGGTCGAAGTAATAGGCGGAAACCTTGGTCGGGTTGGCGCGAATGTCCGGAATAGTCCCGAACCCACTTATTTCTTCTACTTTGCTGCAAATGCCGGTAGCGGCAAACGAGGTCTTGCGCGAAGTGAAAGCACCTACCGGAGCGGTGACGCTCGAAGTGGTGATGATACTTTCCAGAAAAGCAGTTTGCAGCGCTTTCTCAAAGTCGGTGAGGGCATTGCCTTTCAGAGAAGGTTCCCACACGGCGTTGTACACATCGTCCAGATACTCGCGCGCTGTGTAAGCTTCTTCCGGAAAACGTTCGGTGCAGACTTCCACATAAGAGAGACGACCGAAGATGGCGTTGAAGATGTCCAATCGGCAGCGCTCCGCCACCGGGTCGGCAATCTCGAATTGTTGGTTTCGCCTGCTGTCGTCCAGCCACGCGAGGTCCCGTGCCAGTCCGAGTACCGTTGCCAATGCCTGGCGTTGGCGGGCAGGGTCCACCATCACATAGCTCGGGACTGCATCTTTCTCGCGAATATCGTGCAGATAGATGCCTCCGATATAAGACACAGCACTGGAAATGCGTTCCGACAATGTTTCGTAGAGGGCGGAACGCACGCGGCGGCGAAGGTACAGGTCGCGGTCGTTGTCGGCAAACCACTCGAAATAATGCTTGTAGGCTTCGCGGACATTCGGCAATACGTATTCGAGAGCCTTTAAATGGTCATTACCTATAGCAGACGCATTACGCGGATCGGAACCAAAGCTTGGCTGGCGCTTCACGTAGGCATAACGCGGGTCTCCACTGTGAACGCGAATCCAACTGTCCAGCGTATCGGCTTCCGCCCGGTCGGAGGGAGCATAAACAGGCTGATAGAGATATTTGATTACCAGATAATCGTAGGGGCCCGGTTCGGTATTCACCAGGCGTACGCCACGACGGACATCATCGGCACTAGCCACAGCATTGACTAACAGCCCCGTCATGATGGAAGAGGACAAACCATGCCGACAGGTGAAGCTTGCCGAACGGAGAGAGTCCACCGGGTAGGCATACGCTCCGCCCTCGTTCTGCGTCAATCCCAGACAAGCGCCCATTGCTTTCGCTATTTCGGCTTGTATCATCTCACCTTGCAACTCTACTGGGAGAACTGCCTGGCGCACACGGGGGTCGGCGGTTGCCGTTGCTCCGACGCGGCTGCCATAGTCTACACTAATCATATTGGCGTTGATAAGAATAGAAGTGTTCAGGATTTCACCCGTACGGGCATCCACATGCATGGTATTCTGTGCCGAGTTCATCCACGATGCCGAGTAACGGATAGTCATACGGTCGATGGAATAGGCATCGAACAGGCTGTCTGCCCGGGGAAATTCCTCTACACGAATCACGTCCTTAAAGCCAATCTTCTCGAAAGCTTTGTTCCACGAAAGGGCGCCTGCCTTGATATAGGGATGCCACTTGCGGGGCATAAGGGAGTCGATGTAGAACACGAGTTGTTTCTTCGGCCTCACGAGCTCCCCACGGCGGTAGGCTGCTTCGTCTTCTGGCTCGATGCGCCAGCGCTTGGCATAGCGGACAGTCTTCACATTGAGCCCCGTGCCTGCAAAGTCGCTCTTCAACTGGGAGTTCATCCCCAAGCGGGAATCGGAAACGCGCGGTTTCATCGGCACTTCGGGAAGCGGGCACAGCATCTTGCGCACTACGGCAGTCAGCGGGACATCCTTATACATATTATAAGCACCCATCAGCGTATGGTCCACCGAATAGCAAAGTTCCTCTCTTACCAACAAAGAAGCGGGAGTGGCGTCTACGTCCAGTATGGACGATTTTTCGGTCTTCAACGTATGGTCTCGCGACACGAAACCATAGTATCCGTTGGCAGAAGTGGAGGGGAAAGGCTTGGTAAAGGCGGAACCTTCGAGGAAGAGTTTCTTCATGTCCACCACCACAGCCGCGCTGTCGGGAGAATAAGCCAGAATTTTGAAACTCTGAAAGATGCCCGGGTTGTGTGCCAGGTTGAGCGCGCGGGAAATTTGAGTGTCCGCACTCGTGTTGAGCGGCTTGCTGAGCAGTGGCATACGCACTACTACCGCCGAGTCGATTCTTTCGAAACGGAAGCGTACTGCCGTGCCTCCCAACTGTCCCGGAGCGCCTTCTCCCCCGTCGCTGGTGGTCTCTATGGCAGAGGTGAAGAGCATGTCGCACCCGAGCATCGACAAGGGGAACTCCACATATACTTTATCATTCACCTTATGGACGGTCATCCAGCCGCGGGCAGTCTGCACATTTTTTCCTTTGAAGAGTTTCTCGTAAGGAGTGAGTTTTTCCTCCACCTTCTCCGTTTTCTTCTTCTTTTTCTTAAAGGGCCAGATGAAAGCCGCGTTGCTTTCCTGCGGCAGGCAGAAAGCCATCATAAGGGATATACACCAAACTTTTGTCAGTACATTTTTCATTCTTTACCTCCTTCTTATTTCAAAGCCTGGTCAATCTTGTAAATCAATAAACGATAGTGCCGCTGGGTGTCTGCGGAGCCGGTGGAAGCATTGGCAGATACAAGGCTGCGTATCTTTTTCAGCTCGCTGTAGTACACGTGTTCCACAGGTTTAATGGGCGCCTTGAGGCTGACTTCATCATCGAAACCACTGATTTCACCGGGATTGGCGGCTTGCATCCCGTCGGGTTTGTTGTTGAACACACCCATATATTCTTCGGAGACTATGCCGAAACGCTCGCGCGAGGCAGCTTTCAGCCATTCGGGAACAGCTATGCCTGCATATGCGGCTGCAATGCCTTTGCGGCTGGCATTCTTGGCTACGGTGGCAACGGAACCGTCAATCAGCTTTGTCAGGAAGCTCATCTGCAAGCGCATCTCCACTTCGGTCAGGCTGCGGCCTGCGCGGGTAGGCGCCCACACGAAGCGGTCGATGTCTGCCAGATACTCCACCTGGGTATAGGGATTGGAAGTGCTCTTGTCGGCACAGAGGTTGACCGCTCCGCAACGGGAAAGGATGCCGTCGATGATGGCGTCTTCCATCTGCACGGACACTGAGTTGCGGATAGGAAACTCACGGAGCATCTCGCGGGCGTCGAGCCACGAAAGGTCTTTCAGTTCATTGAGCAGGAATTGCAAAGCTTTCTTCTGCTGTTTCTTGGGAACGGTGGCGTAGCTGGGACGCTTGTCTCCGTCATAACGTTCGTTGAGGTAGATACCTCCTACATCCGCCAATGTGAAGCTGAGGTAACGCACGTAGGCATATACTATTTCGTCATAGATGGCTCGACGGAACTCGAAGTCCTTGTCTTTGTCAGCCACCCACTTGTTAAGGTGTTTCAGCAGATATTGCAGGTTGCGCCTGCCATATTCGGAAGCTTTCACAGGGTCGTCGCCCAAATCTTCTTCTACCGAGCTAGGGTCGAAGCGTGCGCGGAACTGTTGCTTGCCGTAGCGGTAGCGGGGGTCGCCGGACTTCTCGCTAATCCAGCGGTCGAGCACGGGTATTTCTTCTTCCGCCGTCTTGGCTTCGGGCACGGGCGTGTAGAGCCAGGCGATGGCATAATAGTCATATTCTCCCAGCTCGGGCGGAGTCAGGCGGACGCCTTTCTCTTTGTCTCCCGGCTGTGCCACGTAGTTGTTTCGGGCATAGTCCATGATAGAATAAGTAGTACCGTATTTCTGAGTGAAGGCAGGGTCGCGGAGGGATTCTACCGGAATGGAGGAAGACCCCGCCATATTGTGCATCAGTCCCAGTGTGTGCCCCACTTCGTGAGAAAGCACGTAGGCAATGCAGTCGCCCAGCAGGTCCTCCCGCAGCTTCACGTCGCGCACTTCTTTGTCCGTAGGGGCGGTTTGCAGGAAACGCCAATACTGCACCAGTTGCACAATGTTGTGGAATACTGTCACCGAAGCATTGATAATCTCTCCCGAGCGGGGGTCTATCCACGACGGTCCCATTGCATTGGCTACCGACGAGGGAGCGTAGCGGATGCAGGAATACTTGATGTTCTCCGGGTCGAACTCCGGGTCGCTGGCAGGGAAGTCGCGGGCTACAATGGCGTTCTTCAAGCCTATCTTTTCGAAAGCTTTCTGCCACACTTCCACTCCTTTATAGATATACTTCTTCCATCCGGCGGGGAAAGCGTCGTCGATGTAGTAAACAATCGGTTTCTTGGGTTCCACCAACTCGCCGCGACGATAAGCCTCCATATCCGAAGGCTCCAGGTTCCAGCGATGGGTGATGTGGCGGTTTCTCAAGCCGCGTCCTTCCGAAGCGAACTCCACTATTTCGTGTTCGAAGATACCGATACGGGGATCGGCATAACGGGGACGCATCGGCTGCTCGGGCAACAGGATAAAGCTGCGGGTCATTACTGCGGTGAAAGGCATCTTCTTCACAGCATAATTTCCTTTGGAACCTACGCTAATCTTGTAGGTAAGAGAGGAGCGGACACTCACATTGTCGTCAAAAGCTTTCACGCCGAGTATAAAGGAGTTGTCCTTCTCAAAGTCTTTGTCAATGCTCACTCCCATCATCTCCATCATGGAATAAGGAGAGAAGGGAGAAAGATTCTTTTTATCCGCCAGCAGGTATTCGGTCATGTCGAACACCACAGCGGTACTGTCATTGTTGTAAGCTTTAATCGCGTAAGTTTCCACAATGGCAGGCATGGTGCTGCTCACCAGTCGGCGGGATATATCGGGGTCGTTGGAGAACATTCCCGCCTGCACCCGCCTGAGCGTGATGGTGGAGTCGCGTTGCACAAACCGGATGAGGAAAGGGTCGCCGGACTTCTCTCCTACACAGCCAAACTGGTTGTCGGTGGTCTCGGAAATGGTGGAGCCAAGCAGGATGTCACGGTTGAGTACCTTCAACGGCAGCTCGAAATAGACTTTGTTGTCCAACTTATGAAGCGTGATAAAACCACGCGCCGTAGCCACTTTCTTGTCTTTAAAGAGTTTGTCGTACTTGGTTTCTTTCTTCTCTTTCTTTTTCCCTGCCTCTTCGGTAGCAGGCTTCTTCTTGTTTTTCTTCTTGGCCGCGGCTGGGTTTACCATAGCTCCACAGAGCACGACCAAAAGCAGTAAATACAGTTTTTTCAAGGTTTGTATCTTTTTAAAAGTTCATATTATCCTAATTACATCCATCCCCAGTCGGTAGATTGAGGATCGTTTTTGTAGAGTACCTGTAGAATCTTTCCGAATCCTGTCTCTTTAATAAGTCTTTTGTCTTTGCTGTCTCCCGCCTTCAGCACTTCTTCCACTACGGATTTGCCGAGACTGAGAACATGGAATTCGCCATTCTCGAGCCCTACTGCCACATAGCGGCACAGGTAGTTGTTAGTGTCCAGAGAAGTGACAGGCGAATCGTATTCATCATATTTCACCAGCTTACTCCCCACTTCTCCATTAAAGTAATATAAATACAAGGCGTTCCCTGCCGACAAAAGCAGATAGGGAGCGTTGGATTGATAATGGCAAAGAGAAAAAACATTGCTAGAAGCCCCGTTAATGAGACCCTCCAGAGGGATTTCCTCCCAAGAGACAGGAGTAGCCCCAATCAAGTCGGGGTCGTAAATATCGAAGTCGTTTACTGTGAAGTTCTGGATATAAAACCTCGAGTCTTTCTCTACTACCGAAATATAGCCCATATTCCCCCAAGAGTTTGTTTTGTAAGAACCCACATAATGCACCTTGTAGCCGTTCATATCATTCAAGCGAGGAAATCCGGGAACCTTGCTATAAGCCTTATCATAGATAGTGGGCGAAAGAATCTTTCCCGAATAGACGGCATTTATCACCAGATTTCCACTAGGGAAACTTATATATTGGTCTTTGGCATCACAGAGATGGAGATAGCGCGAAGAGTTCTTATCAAACAACAATATTCCCCCGTGTTCGGCAAAAGGAGCCAACACTAGTTGGGAAGCATCCACCTCTTTGTCTTCAAAGCTGAGCGGACGGTCGAGGAAGTATCCGGAGTTAAACAACAAATCGTCCTCTTTCACTCGGGTATAGGCACAACCGTCTTCACCGATGGCAAGGGTGAGGTAACGTAGATCTACTACATAGCAAGGTTTGAAGCCTTCGGGATAGCTACCTGAAAGGAACATGTTTTCCAAATACCCTTCGGACCTGTAGGTACTACCGGAGATATCTACACATCCGGCACCTCCTTTCTGCGCCATCCATATCCAACTCACTTTGTCTTCACTATCGAAACGATTGACGCAATGCAAAGATATGGCAGTGGGCTGAGTACCGAGCGATTCTTTGTTTATAAGTTGGTAGATGTCTTTCGTCACCCGGCATTTCAGCGTATCATTCTCTATATACTTCCTTAGATAAGCGAGCGTGCTGATCTGGTCTTTCTCGGAAAGAATCACCCAGCCTTCGCCTACATAAGCGGTATTGATGGAAACGAGGTTGGAACCGAAGTAGGTCACTCCCGTAGTAGGGTCCAGCACTTCCAGCCGCAGGTTACAGTTGGAGGCAACGGTGTCGGCAATCCATTCCAGGTCTTTTGTGTAAGAGATGGGCTTGTTGCCGTAAGTCCATTTATACGACAAACCGGGCGATTCACTGCCAAGGCCGAACTTCATCACCGGTTTCACTTTGATGGTATCTCCCAACACGAAGTAGCTGCCTTCCAGCGGCACTTCAATCTCTATTTCGTTGAGAGTCTTGTAGTCATAATTGCCTTTATCCTCGTAGCACGAAGCCAGCAGGCATATACCCAATGCTGTCAGTGCCAATATGTTTCTTAGTCTCATAACTTCTTTCTTCATAGATTAATAAATAGGGACGGTCATGGGTTTCCCGTTATCTTCTTTCAAAGCGTACTTCTCGATGGCGTCTTTGAGCTTGAGGGCACACTGCCGCTTCTCGCCGGAATTGAGGCTGCCGAAGTCTGTCACTCCCGTATATGTTACCAGCGCTTCATACTTGGCACGTGAGTATGTGCCGAGATAAATCTTCTTCACCATATTAGTCCACCAGAGTGGCTGGCTGATAATATTGTTGAAGACGACACGGATGCGCTCATACTGTTTCATGCTGCCGGCAAAATATTCGTTGGGTACAATCTGCAAGCAGAACTGCACATTCTCTTTGAGGTCATCGGTGAGAAGAAGTTTCACCTCTAGCGTATCTGAAGCCATGCCCGGTTGAAACAGGGGCATTTCCGGCAATTGATAGTTTTTGGGTTGGGCGGTGGTGAGCGAGTCTACTATAATCACTTTATAGGGGGTAGGCTCTTTCACCGGATTACCCACCAGACCGAGACCTATCTTCACCACAATTTCATCATGAGTGGGATAGTTGTTGAACGAGACAAACAGGGAATCCACCGTCTTATCTTTCTCGTCCATCAGTTGGCTGAAGTAGAGGTATTGGTCTCCGTGATAGGGCTTGATGTCGTCTTCTGCACATGCAAAGAGAAGCAGGAAGGCAAAGGCCGATAAAATATAGTGTTTCATCTTTTAATTGGTTGATGGTTATTAAATATCTTCACTGTTCGGACGGGCGAATACAAATTGGACGTTATCCGCAGGTTTACGGTCGAGACGCTTGTACTGGAAGTAGAGTTGTCCTTCGCCCACCAGTTCCTTGCGGACTTCCTTTAGCAGCTCGGTTTCGAACTCTTCAACAGAACTCACAGTCAGAGACTTGGAAATGATGCCGCGCGCCGAACGCACTGCATCGAGCATTTCGCCTGCCTTTTTGAAGTCGCCGGTATGTGCATAATATTCTCCCATGATGTAGTACATCTCGCTCAGGCGAAGAATGGGAATCATGTCCGCTCCCGACGTGCCTTTGGGAATGGTATATTTGCGGCTATACTTATTTCCTTTGTAATCGCCTAACATAACTTTTCCCCGTTCATCCTCTAGCGAGTTCTCGTAGGCGGCAATATCGAGCATGAAGAGAGAATGGTTTTCTGCACTGTTAGAAACGTAAGTGGTATACCTTTCCGTCAGCTCCTGATTGGAGAATGCCAGGATAAGACTATTATAGTCTTTAAGGTTTTCGTCCAAAGTGGAAGAATTCGCGAAGTCGAAGCAACGCTCGTATCTGTCTTTTCCGTTCTCATAGGTAGCTTCTACCACCTCCTTGGCTTGCTTAAAAGCTTCTTCATAATGTCCTCCCCAACAATAAACACGTGCCAGCAGTCCGGTGATAGCATAGTAGTTCATGCGGAAGCCGCGATAGGCAAAGAAAAGTTCTTTGGGAAGAACACCGTCCACGCCTTCTGCCAACATGCGGTAGCCGGTACTCATCCACTGGCGGCGGGAACCTACCGTGTCACATCCGGCAAGCAAGTCTTTGGCTTGCAGCAAGTCTTTCTCCACTTTTTCCAGAATTTCCATGTTGTTCAAGTAAGTGGTGCTTGTGGCAGGATAAGTATCCACATAGGGAATGTAGGCTTTCTTGTCGTCTTTCTTCATAGAAGGAGCAAACATACGCAGTAGGTCGAAGTGGAGAAAAGCCCGCAAAGCCAGCGCTTCTCCCCAAATCATATTCTTCTCCAATTCGTTCTCAGTAAACAAACGGGGGTCTTCGTTGCTTATGTTGCGAATGAGGTTGTTGCAGTTGGCAATGTCGTTGTAGCTTACCGACCATATAGTGGATATTACGCTCTGCACGTCCGAATCGTCATACTTATAATTTACTGCTTTACTGTAGACTTCGGTAGACTTGAGCAAGTTGGGTTTGTATTGTTGTCCCAGGACGTCAATAAAGCCCCAAGTAAGATTGCTTCCATACATGGAGAAGGTGGAGATATTCAGGTAGGCGCCATTGAGTGCATTGCGATAGCCATCGCCTGTGCCGAACATTTCTTTCTCGTTCACCTGGTTGCTGGGCGCCACGTCGAGCCAATCGCTGCAACTGCTGTAAAGCAAGGCAAGCAATAGCATGCATATTGTATTTCTATTGATTATTTTCATTGTCATTGAATTGTGTCTTCTTCGGTTAGAAACTCATTTTTACTGATGCGGCAAAGGAATGGGAATAGGGATAATCCAGTCCCCGCTCGGCTTTTACGGACGACATGCGTAAGAGGTCGTTACCCGAAAGCTCTATCCGCAACATGCCGAGGTGTGCTTTCTTCAACCATGCTTCGTTGAAGTCGTAGCCAAGCGTAAGGGAATTAAAGCTCAACACATTGTAGTCTTGTACAAAACGGCTTGTTGGGCGGGTGGTGGTGATGGATTCCGACTGTAACTTACTGAAAGGTGTACGGTCGCCAGGTTTCTGCCAACGTCCTGTGAAGACGCGGCGGTCTACGTTCTCACTGGTGATGCGGGCATTTTCCACTCTTTCTATCAGGGTAGAGTTGTAGCGCTGTCCGCCGCACTCATACATAAAGGTGGAATAAAGGGAAAAGTTTTTCCAGCGCAAGTTGATACCGAAGGTTCCTTGTGCCTTGGGCTCTGTGTTGCCTACAACCACCTGGTCGGCGGCATTCCAGTCGTAAGTGATGGAACCGTCGGGGCGAATATAAATCTCCCGTCCGTCAGCGGGGTTGATGCCAAGGGAACGGACGGCAAAGATAGAGGTCAACGAACCTCCTTCTACATACTGGAGATAGGTCTTGGCGTATTCTTCTTTTCCTCTATTAAGTATCTCGTCCGAATCCTTGTATTTATTTAACACCTGATTATTATAGTTGCGCAGGCTTTCGGAGATTTTCAGAATCTTATTCTCGTTGTGCGCCATGTTGGCAAACAAGGCTACGAAAAGATCTTTACGATTGATAATCGTACTTCTCAACTGGAACTCGAAACCTTTATTCATCACCTCGCCGATATTGTCTTTGTAGGAGGAAAAGCCGGTGGATAGGGGCAGAGTTACACTATTTACAAGATCTACCGTCTTTTTTCGGTAATAAGAGAAGTTCAACTGAATGAGTCCTTTCAACATGTCGAGGTCGAGCCCAAGGTCGATGTCATGTGTCTTTTCCCATCCCAGGTTCTTATTTCCCAAAGCAATCATACCGGCTCCGATACCTGTCTTATACCAGTCTCCGGTCATCACTTCATAGATGGTCTGCGCATCGTAGGGAGCGAAGTTTACTTTTCCCGTCACGCCGTAAGTGGCGCGTATCTTCATGCGGTCTATCCATTCATATTTTTTCATAAACCGGTAGTTATGAAGGTTCATTCCGACTCCGCCTGAGAAGAAGGGAGCATACCGCTGTTCCGAACCGAACTCCGAGTTGCCGTCCAGACGCAAGGACAAGTCTGCCAGATAGATGTCGTTATATGAATAGTTGAATGTAGAGAGTGCTCCGAAAAGGCGGCTTTTGCTATCACCGGAGGAAGGCATGCCATAAATAGTATTGGCATATCCCGGCGAAGACAATGAGCCCGCAGGAAATCCACGGTAGACAATGCCGAACGTGTTTCCTTCCTGCGAAGTGGCATTGATACCTGCGAGGAAGTTCAGGCTATGTTTGCCCAAGGACTGGTTGTAAGAGAGGGTAGCCGTAGCATCCCATTGCAGATTTTTAGCATCGTCCATATTGAGTTGTCCGGAAACAATATTGGAAAGTCCTTGTTCACGCTCATTCTGCCGGGAGCGGGGATCAAGGAAACGACGTGACTCCGAATTGGACTTGGTGACGCTGAAAGAACCTTTGAGTAACCAATAATGGCTGATGTTCCACATCACTTCGAGCTGGTCGATAAGTTCCCACGACTTGCTATTGTCGTAGTTGCCCAAGGTAGCTTCGTACAAAGGGTTCGCCGTATGCGTGCCTGTACTCCAGTTGTATGTATTTTCCAGATACTTGCCGTATTCATCTTTATATTCGTCGTAGGGCAACTTAGAGGTGTAAGAGGAAAAACTCCCGTAAGGGGATTCCTGGGATTTGGTATAGGTATAGGAGAAGTAGTTGCGCACCTGGAGCCCGCCCAGCTGATAAGACAAGGAAAGTCCTGCCGACATGCGGTCGCGGAAAGAACCTTTCATCACTCCTTCGCCTGTGTTGTAAGAGAAGTCCGCTCCCCAGCGCAGGTCGTCCGTACCGCCGTCCAGATAAAGGCTGTGCTTATGATTGAAAACCGTGCGCAAGGGTTTGGACAGCCAATAAGTATCTATTCCACGAATTACGTTGCTCAACTTAAGATTGTATGTACGGTCCAGTTCGTCTTGTTTGATGCTATTAGGATCGTCTTTCTTTTCAGTATACATGCCTGCCGCTACTTCTGTTTCCAATTTCTCGCGGGCATTCATCAGGTTGTAGTCGTGCAAGTCGGGTATTTCCAGCGTACCGGTGAAGTTGTAACTCACGTTAACACGTCCCGGCTTGGGGCGTACGGTGGTGATAACCACCACTCCGTTGGCAGCACGCGAACCGTACATCGCCGTAGCGGCAGCATCTTTCAATATAGTGATACTGGCAATGCGGCTCGGGTCGAGGTCATAGAGTTTCTGCACACTGACTTCGAAACCGTCCATGATAAAGGTAGGAAGATTGGGATTGTTCTTCAACTCACTCTTCGATATATTTTCCGCATCGAGTTGCGTCGTCCCAATACCAGAGCGCCCGCGGATATACAATTCCGGAATTGCATTCGGATTGGAGCCAAGGTTAGTGTTCTCGGCAATACGGAAAGAAGGGTCGTAAGTTTGCAGCGCGCTCAGCACGTCAGTCTTGGAAACTCTCATCAGCTCGTCTGCGGTCACCGTCACCGAAGATCCCGTAAAGCTTTTCTTATTGATGTTAACGTATCCCGTCACCACTACTTCGTCGAGTTGCTCGTCGGAAGGTTTCAACCGGAAGGTATGTTGGCGCGAAAGGTCGAGCTTTGCCGTATGAATCTCCATCGGCTGCATGCCGACAAAAGAGAGACGGACTATGGAATTTTTGCTTGGCAACCCCAGAATAAACTCTCCTTCGGTATCGGTCATCGTACCTATCTTCTTTTCTTTCCCGTCTATCAGCACGGTGACTCCGGGAAGTTCCATTCCCGATTCATCTATCACTCTTCCCTGAAGTGTGGGGGATTGGCTGGGCTTTTGATATTTGCGGATAACCACAATATCGTTTTTAATCACATAGTCGAACCCTCTGGCTTCGAGCACACGGCTCAGCACCGATTTCCACTTTTCATTCTTAGCAGTCACCGAAAAGGCGGAAACTCCTTTAAACATCTGAGAGTTGTACAGGAAGTTGGCTCCCGTCTTTTGCTTCATCACATCGAGGAAAGTCTCCATAGAAACCTCCTTCAATTCCAGTGTCACCGTTTTGTCATCCGGTGGAAGCGCCCATGCACTTACTGCTGTGTTCAGTGCAATCCATAGTAATAATAACAGTCGTTTCGTCATCGTTAATCAATTAAAATCAGTCTTCGTCTATTGTCTCATATATCAATACATTCTTTCCGTTTATTTTGTAGCGTATATCTCCGGTGAGCGCCAGGGCGTCGAGGAAGGAATTGATGCTATCGTAACGTTTCAGGTTACCGCTGTAAGTGAGGCGGCGCAGGGTGGGTGTCTCGTAGAAGACCGTGATATCATACCATTTGGAAAAGGTATCCATGATGTCTTCCAGCGGTTTGTCTTTAAACACATAGATGCCGTTGACCCAACCCACGTATTCTTCTATGTCTACATGCCTCTTCTCCATTCCCTCGTCGGATACCACTGCTTGCTCGCCGGGGGATAAGATAATCTCTTCGTGGGCGGGAGTGCAGAAACTTACCTTTCCATGTACCAGCGTGGTGTAGCAGGTTTTTGCATCGTTATAGGCATGCACATTGAAGGCTGTCCCCAGCACCGCCACGTCTCCGAAGCGGGTTTCTACCACAAAACGGTGTTTTTCATCGCGCACCACTTCAAAGTATCCTTCGCCTTCAAGTATCACTCTGCGTTCCTTTCCGATAAAGGTGACGGGATAGATCAGCCGGGAACCTGCATTGAGGTGAACAGTGGTTCCGTCACAGAGCACTACGGTGTTTTCTCCTCCACGGGGAATGATGAGTTTGTTATAATCCGGTTCGGTTGCGGTCGGTTCTTCTTGTTTGCCCGGCTCTTCATGATAGGAAAGAAGTCCTTTTTTATAGTTCACTTTCACTCCGTTGACCACCACTTCCACGTCTTTCTTATTAACATCTATCACGCTGCCGTCCGGCAACACGAGTTGGGCTTTATAGGTCCCGGGAGTGATAACAGGATTGTTGTGTGAGGACCATTCCGCGATAGAAAATACATGCGTCTGCCACAACGCCACTCCCACCGCTAACACTACCACCGCGGCAGCCACCTGCCACCACCGGAGGATATAGCGGCGTGTCCGCGCGGGATGTATCCGTCGCAGGAAATCCTGATAGGCTTTCTTACCGGAATATTTCTTATAGTTCGCCAGGGAAGTTTTCCACTCCTCCCCTTCTTTCCATTCTCCATAGAGTTGGCGGAGGCGGGGCTTTTCCTGCAAAAGGGTTTCGAGTTGCTGCTTCTCGGTCTCAGTAAGTTGTTGCAGAAGTGCCTTCTTTAGCAGAGCGGCGTCTTCGTGTACATTGTTTATTTTCATCACGTGCGTGGTATGCCGGGGTTAAATATTACTTGCGAAACTTTAATATATATATACGTAACTTAAGAAAGGGGTGACAGAAAAGAAAGACTTTTTTCTTCAAAGCATGCAAATAGTAGGAAAAAGGGGGAAATAAGACTTGCTGCGACGGTAATTTGCCTTAAAACAAAAACAGAAGTACGGAGAAAGAAGAGTTGCCCAGCTTGTCGCGCAGGAACTTGTAACTACGGGTCTTTTGAGTTTTTACGGTGTTGATGCTGACACCCAACAGTTCGGCAATTTTCTCCCACGAATGACCTTCGACACGGAGCAGAATGATGCGCCGTTGCTCAGGCGGCAGCTCTTCGATGTAGAAATAGAGTTGGCGTATCACTTCTTCCCTCACAGTGATGGCGTAAAGTTCGTCTTCGTCCGGCAGATGTTCCTCTTGACCGATGGACTGAAGGATGGTATCGTGCAACTGAGTATTGCGTAAATGAATGAGGGCATTGTTGTAGCAGGCGCGATAGAGATAATTGGTCAGTTCGCGAATATCGGAGAAAGTACGCGAACCTTCCCACACGGCTATAAACACTTCTTGCACAAGGTCTTCCACTTCGTCCTCTGTCTTGAGAAGGCGGGAGACGTAAGAACATAGCGCTGCATAGTAACAATCGTAAAAACTGCCCCACACCTTTTCATCCTTCCGGTTTACTCCTACCACTATTTGATTTTCATCTATACGCATAAGGCTACAAAAATATTAATTTTGCCATTCCAACAACACGTAGCAACCTAAAAATCATATCCCTTCCCCATTAAAAAGTTATAAAAGGAGGCATTTCGCCCCTTCTTCTCCCCTGCTTGTGTTGTAGAAGAAAGCTTTTTCTAAAAAACACTTTCCCAACGGAAAGCAATCTTTTGAATATTCTTTCCCGAACTCTTATCTGGGGCTGTTCCTACTAAAATCAAAAGAAAAAGCTGCTGCAAATGAAAAGTTATAATTACTTTTGCCGCCATATACCTTTATATATACACACACGCCGACACTATGGTTTTAAATTATATCTGGATAGCATTTTTCGTCATAGCTTTCGTGGTGGCACTGGGAAAGGTCATCTTCCTGGGAGACACCGGCATCTTCACCGCCCTCATTCAGTCTACTTTCGATTCTTCCAAATCGGCTTTTGAGATTTCGTTGGGGCTTACCGGAGTGCTTTCTCTCTGGCTGGGCATTATGAAGATAGGCGAGAACAGCGGATTGATTCATGCGTTGGCGCATTTTCTAAGTCCGGTGCTCTGCCGCTTATTTCCCGATATTCCAAAAGGGCATCCGGTGCTCGGCTCCATCTTTATGAACATGTCCGCTAACATGCTGGGACTAGACAATGCCGCCACGCCGATGGGACTCAAGGCAATGAAAGAGTTGCAGGACCTCAATCCGAAGAAAGATACAGCTTCCAACCCGATGATTATGTTTCTGGTCATCAACACGTCGGGGCTGATTATCATTCCTATCAGCATCATGGTGTATCGTGCCCAAATGGGTGCGACACAACCAACAGATGTATTCATCCCCATCCTGCTAAGCACTTTCATCTCTACACTGGTAGGCGTACTGGCAGTGAGCATCTCACAAAAGATTAACCTGCTGAACCGGGCGATACTGACTCTGGCAGCAGTGCTCAGCCTTTTCTTCGGCGGACTCATTTATCTTTTTACCCAGCTTTCGCGCGAAGAGATGGGAACCTACTCCACACTGATTGCCAACCTGATTCTCTTCGGAGTAATCATCCTGTTTATTTGCTCGGGAATACGAAAAAAGATTAATGTGTACGACGCCTTTGTGGAGGGAGCCAAAGAAGGATTCACCACCGCCGTGCGCATCATTCCCTATCTGGTAGCATTTCTTGTAGGTATCGCCGTGTTTCGCGCTTCGGGCGCGATGGATTTGCTCATCGGCGGCATCGGATCGGCGGTGGGATTCTGCGGAATAGATACCAGCTTTGTGGGGGCATTGCCCACAGCACTAATGAAATCGCTTAGCGGCAGCGGAGCTAACGGGCTGATGATTGACACGATGAAAGAATGTGGAGCAGACTCTTTCGTAGGGCGAATGAGTTGTGTAGTGCGCGGAGCTTCGGATACCACCTTTTATATATTAGCTGTCTACTTCGGCAGCGTAGGCATCACCCGCACCCGCAACGCCGTGACCTGCGGACTGATTGCTGACTTTGCCGGTATCATAGCCGCTATCTTTATCAGTTACTTATTTTTCTTTTAAATATATTATCTATCGACTATGGCTGTAACATATCAAACGGAAGGCATCAAAATGCCGAATATCAAGAAACGGGAAACTACGGAATGGATAAAAAGAGTGGCGGCTTCCTATGGAAAAAAATTGGGAGACATCGCTTACATCTTCTGCTCGGACGAAAAGATTCTGGAAGTAAACCGGCAGTATCTGCAACATGACTATTATACAGACATCATTACCTTTGATTATTGCCAGGGCGACCGCTTATCCGGCGACCTGTTCATCAGCCTGGAGACGGTGAAGACCAACTCGGAAGAGTTTCATACCACGTATGAAGAGGAACTTCACCGTACCATTATCCACGGCATCCTCCATCTCTGCGGCATCAACGACAAAGGTCCCGGAGAACGGGAAATCATGGAAGCAGCAGAGAACAGAGCTTTGGCAATGAGAGAAGAAAAAGAATCTTAAACAAAGAGAGCGACATTCCGGCTCTATTTTAAAAATAGAACCGAATGCCGCCTGTTACGTTAAGACGTCCGATACCACTGGTCTGGTCTTCGGGCAACCCTTCCTGCTCGGGCAAGCTGGCGCCTATCGCATTGACCGAAAGCCCCAAGCCTACGGACTTCGCCACCATATATTCCATACCTAAAGTAGTGCTTACACCCAGCCTTGTAGTATTATATCCGCTCTGAGAATAGAAGAACGCCCCTACTCCTACACCACACTTGAAAATCCAATTGTCCATCTTTCTGCGCAATACCATTGAGGGAGCCACATAGGAAAGCGACATATCTCCTTCGGGAATAGAAACTTTGCAACCGGAATATTGCAATCCGAAACCGAAGCCGCTACGAAACACATGATTATACTCCAGATTCCACTCCATGCCGCCTTTTGTCCCATACTTCTCTCCTGTCGATGAATAGATGTCGGACGTAATCCAACCATAGCCTATGCTCGCCTCGAAAGTATTAGAAGGAGCCCTATGGTCTTTCTCTTCTTTCTTCTGCATTTCATATCCCACCTGTATCGCTTCTTCTACCGGGTTATGTCGTAGCGTATCTACCACGAAGTCGGTCAACCGAAGCATCATCCCACTAATCTGATGGCACGAACTTCCCCAAAAGGAAGGTTTAACATGGTCGGTCAGTGCAAGCCCATTGCCTCCTAGTTTGCCGGTTTCTTCGCGTGCAATGCGCAGCACTTCGTCATAATGGCAACGCGAAGTAGCGGTCATTCCGCCATCTATCACCGCTATGCGCCCCAGGGCTTCGGCAGAATTAGGAATAGGTTCGCCTATCTCGAAGACAGTGACCGAATCAACAGGCAAAGGTTCGGGATACTTTTTCATTACGTCAGTCAATACACGTGGAGCACCGCAAGAAGATAATAAGAATAACAACACAAGAACAGAGGAAGAAAAGCAAATGTTTTTCATAAGCTGTTTGTTTAAAGGGTGAAATATCCAGTTAACTCACTTTGAGAAATAGATTACAAACTTACTATTTTTCTTTGCTATTGCCAATAAAAGTAAAGGAGAATTATTTCTCTCTTCTTCTTACAGAAAATAAAAACCCCGTTGCAGGCTATTAAAAAGCACCTTCTCAGCTATTAATAGCTCTCAAATGATATGTGAAGACCCTATGTTCAACCTCTTATTACCCCTTTTCAAATACTAAAGCAAGCAAGAAATACAAGCCATACTATCTCCGCCCTTCTCCTTGGAAAGCTACTCTTTATACATGAAAAGCCGGGAAGGAAATGAAGATGAAGACAGATATATTCCCTAGCCGTAGAGAGGTTAGGGAGAAAAGAACAAAACAACGAAAGCCACAAAATAAAAAAGAGCGAATCACTCCGCCCTCACAGAAAAGAATCCCCCATAAATGGGATTCTTTGTTTTTTCATCTCTCGTGTTACCTGAAAACTAATTTCTACTTAATCTTTCTTTTACCTTAAAACGTATTCCTGAAAACAAATCTTTAAACTAATACCTTTGAGTACTCTGAATTAATACCTTTACGATTTAACCTTTCTAATAATACCTAAAATATAAGTAGTTTCACAACTACGGTGCAAAGGTATAGCTGTTTTGAAAAAAAACAAGCAGTTTTATGCTAAAAAGCATGTTTTACCTTCATTTCTTGACATACGTCAAAAAATGACGCCCTTCTCCGGAAAAGATACACTGCTGAGTAAGTCTCTCCAGATTGCATTTTTTCGGGCAAGATTACAGGAAGGAAGAAAAAACGCAAGGAAATCGCATTAGAGAAAGAACGGCTTTCCGCTTTTTAGGCGAATTTACTTACTTTTGTTTTACACAATCAGGACTTCGTTTACACGGGAAACAAACTTATCTACCAAAGAACAACATTTTGCTTCTAAAAAAGCGTTCGTTCCAAGCAACCTAATACTCGCAACTTTTACGTAACTTTGTGGCGTGTGATATATAAAATAAGATACGAATGGATTTTAAGTACGACGTAATCGTAATAGGTGCGGGACATGCAGGTTGCGAAGCCGCCGCCGCTTCGGCAAACCTCGGTTCGAAGACATGCCTCATTACTATGGACATGAATAAGATTGGGCAGATGAGTTGCAACCCTGCCGTTGGCGGAATAGCCAAAGGACAGATTGTTCGGGAGATTGATGCCCTGGGCGGACAAATGGGGCTGGTGACGGATAAGACAGCTATTCAGTTCCGTATCTTGAACCGTTCCAAGGGACCTGCCATGTGGAGTCCCCGCGCCCAATGTGATCGTAACAAGTTTATCTGGGCATGGCGCGAAGTACTGGAAAATACTCCCAACTTGCATATTTGGCAAGATACAGTTCAGGAACTGCTGGTGAAAGATGGAGAAGTAATAGGGCTCACGACTTTGTGGGGCGTCACCTTTTATGCAAAATGTATTGTTCTCACCGCCGGCACTTTCCTCAACGGACTGATGCATGTAGGCCGTACCCAACTTCCCGGTGGAAGAATGGCAGAGCCTGCTTCCTATAAACTCACCGAATCCATCGCCCGCCATGGCATCCAATATGGGCGAATGAAGACAGGCACGCCCGTACGCATTGACGGACGAAGCGTGCACTACGACTGTATGGAGACACAAGACGGGGAAGCCGACTTCCACAAGTTTTCATTCATGGATACCAGCGTGCGCCACCTTCGTCAATTGCAATGCTGGACTTGCTACACTAATGAAGAAGTGCACAACATACTTCGCGAAGGATTGCCGGATTCTCCCCTTTTCAACGGACAAATACAAAGCATCGGACCGCGCTACTGCCCGAGCATAGAAACTAAAATCGTCACCTTCCCCGATAAGAACCAACATCAACTCTTTCTCGAACCGGAGGGTGAAACAACCCAAGAACTCTACCTCAATGGCTTCTCTTCTTCTTTGCCAATGGATATACAAATAAGTGCCTTGAAGAAGATACCCGCTTTCCGCGACCTGGTAGTTTATCGTCCCGGGTATGCCATCGAGTATGATTACTTTGACCCTACCCAACTAAAACATACGTTGGAATCGAAGATTATCCGCAATCTCTTCTTTGCCGGACAAGTGAATGGAACTACCGGATATGAAGAAGCCGGAGGGCAAGGACTCATTGCCGGCATCAACGCCCACATCAACTGCCACGGCGGAGAACCTTTTACTTTGGCAAGAGACGAAGCTTACATCGGTGTGTTGATTGACGACCTCGTCACCAAAGGAGTGGACGAACCTTACCGGATGTTTACCTCCCGTGCCGAATACCGTATCCTTCTACGGATGGACGATGCCGATATGCGTCTGACAGAGCGTGCTTATCAGTTGGGATTAGCAAGTGAAGAACGTCATCGTCTGCTTGTCACCAAGCGTGAAGCAGTGGAACGTATCGTAGCCTTTGCCTGCAATTATTCGATGAAACCGGCATTAATTAACGATGCACTTGAAAAGATTGGAACTACTCCCCTCCGTCAAGGATGCAAGCTGATAGAGTTGCTCAACCGTCCACAGGTAACTATCGAAAATTTAAAAGAATATGTTCCTGCATTTAAAGCCGAACTGGAAAAAGCGACTGAAAAAGAAGTAAGCCGCAAAGAAGAGATACTCGAAGCTGCAGAAATTCTCATCAAGTACCAAGGATACATCGACCGCGAACGTGCCATAGCCGAAAAGCTATCCCGACTAGAAAGCATCAAGATAAAAGGTAAATTCGATTATAACTCCATTCAATCTCTTTCTACCGAGGCGCGGCAAAAGCTCGTCAAGATAGACCCGGAGACTATTGCGCAGGCAAGCCGTATCCCGGGAGTATCTCCTAGTGATATTAACGTGTTGCTAGTGCTTTCAGGTCGTTAAGAGGGAAGAGCGTTTCACGTGAAACAAAACATTTAAATAAACGAGATAAATTAATGATTATGAGCAAAGAAACACTTATCAAAAGCATCCGTGAAGTACCAGACTTCCCTATTCCGGGAATCCTCTTCTATGATGTTACTACGCTATTCAAAGACCCTTGGTGCTTGCAAGAGCTGGGACACATCATGTTTGAGATGTACAAAGATAAAGGTATCACGAAAGTGATAGGGATAGAATCGCGTGGTTTCATTATGGGACCTATACTTGCGACGAAACTAAATGCCGGATTCGTGCCTATCCGCAAACCCGGAAAGCTGCCGGCAGAAACTATCGAAGAGAGCTATGACAAGGAATACGGCAAGGACACCGTACAGATACATAAGGATGCTTTAAATCAAAATGATGTCGTCTTGCTCCATGACGATTTACTCGCAACTGGCGGAACTATGAAAGCTGCCTGTGAATTAGTGAAACGTTTGCATCCCAAGAAAGTCTACGTAAACTTCATCATAGAACTGAAGGACCTTAATGGAAGGGCACTCTTCGGAGAAGATATAGAAGTAGAGTCAGTGCTCACAGTCTGATATTCCTTAAGACATCCTAGAGAAAGCGTAGATAAAGCAGAAGCAACTGCCTATCTGCGCTTCGTTTATAAAAAAGCAAGGAAGGCGGGAACTTTTGAGAGCCAAAGAGAGTTAAAAGAAGATAGGAGATAGTGGAGAAAGGAGGACCCGAGATAGAGCCGAAAAGAAGGAATTAAAGGGGTAAACCAAGAAGAGAGACGGAATAACCGATTGTTGAATAAGAAAAAGAATGGAAAAGAAGAACGATAAAGAAAGATTGGATTATCTGAAAGGTATCGTTAAGAACCTTCCGGAAGGACCGGGAATCTATCAATATTTAGACGAGACCGGAACCATCATATACGTTGGAAAGGCTAAGAATCTTAAGCGTAGGGTATATTCGTACTTTAGCAAAGAGCACGAACCGGGGAAGACACGCGTGCTTGTCAGCAAGATTATGGATATACGCTACATTGTAGTAAACACCGAAGAAGATGCGCTTTTGCTGGAGAATAGCCTGATTAAAATGCATAAGCCACGCTACAATGTGCTGCTGAAAGATGATAAGACATATCCTTCTATCTGTATTGCCAATGAATGCTTTCCGCGAGTGTTTAAGACACGCAAGGTAGTACGGAACGGTTCTTCATACTATGGTCCTTATAGCTATCTACCCGCCATGTACACGGTGCTGAATCTTATTCACCATCTTTATCCTTTGCGCAGTTGCAACCTCAACCTGACACCGGAAAACATCAGCGCAGGGAAATTCAAAGTTTGCCTGCAATATCATATTAAGAATTGTGCAGGTCCTTGTGTCGGTCTGCAATCTCTGGATGATTATATGAAGAACATCCATCAAATTAAGGAAATACTCAAAGGGAATACCCACGAAGTAAGCCGGATGCTGATGCAGAAGATGCAGCAATTGGCAGCAGAAATGAAGTTTGAAGAAGCGGAAAAAGTAAAGCAGAAGTATCTGATGGTGGAAAATTATCGTTCTAAGTCGGAAGTAGTAAGTGCGGTGCTCCACAACATAGATGTATTCTCCATCGAAGAAGACGAGCATAATTCCGCCTATATTAACTTTCTCCATATCACTAACGGAGCCATCAATCAAGCTTTCACTTTTGAATATAAGAAGAAGCTAAACGAAACCAAAGAGGAATTGCTTATGATGGGCATCATCGAAATGCGCGACCGCTACCACAGCCATTCCAAAGAGATTATCGTACCTTTCGAACTGGACGTGGAATTAAACGATGTCACCTTCACTGTGCCACAAAGGGGAGATAAGAAGAAACTGCTCGACCTTTCTCTACTCAACGTGAAGCAGTATAAAGCAGATCGCCTTAAACAAAACGAGAAACTCAACCCCGAACAACGAAGCATGCGTCTGCTCAAAGAGATTCAGCAAGAGCTCCATCTTCAAAAGCCGCCTATCCATATTGAATGCTTCGATAACTCTAATATTCAAGGAGCAGACCCCGTGGCTGCCTGCGTGGTATTTAAAATGGCAAAGCCATCTAAGAAAGACTACCGGAAGTACAATATCAAAACAGTAGTAGGACCCGACGACTATGCCTCGATGAAAGAGGTAGTGAAAAGGCGCTATCAACGCGCTATCGAAGAAGGCTCCCCTCTGCCCGACCTCATCATAACCGACGGTGGAAAGGGACAAATGGAAGTAGTGAGACAAGTGGTGGAAGATGAATTGGGACTCCATATTCCCATTGCCGGATTGGCTAAAGACAACCGCCACCGTACGTCGGAACTCCTGTTTGGCTTTCCACCCAAGACTATCGGCATCAAGCAACAAAGCCCTCTTTTCCGCCTCCTTACCCATATACAGGACGAGGTACACCGCTTCGCCATCACCTTCCATCGCGATAAGCGAAGCAAACGGCAAGTGGCATCGGCATTGGATAGCATCAAAGGCATCGGAGAAAAAACCAAGACCACTCTATTGAAAGAGTTTAAGAGCGTAAAGCGTATCAGAGAGGCTCCGCTGGAAGAAATAGCAGCCATCGTAGGAGAGTCTAAAGCAAAGATTGTTAAGGAGAACCTGGAGAAAGCATAAACCACGGCATACAGGTTTTTCACCCTGTTGCCGAATATTCTTAGGAAAGGAAGTGCTATCTCTTGCGTTTTTTGTAAATTTGCCTTGTTCAAAAGAGAACTATAAGGAAGAAAACAAGAAGGGAAAAAAATGAGAGTAGTAATTCAACGGGTGAGCCGGGCTTCGGTCACCATCCAGGAGCAGTGCAAATCTGCTATTGGGAAAGGGATGCTGATACTGGTAGGCATCGAAGAAAACGATGCGGGAGAAGACATCAGTTGGCTTTGCAAGAAGATAGTGAACTTACGCATTTTTGACGATGAAAACGGGGTAATGAACAAATCCATCCTGGATGACGGAGGGGATATTCTTGTCATCAGCCAATTCACTCTGCATGCCTCTACAAAGAAAGGCAACCGCCCTTCTTATATACGCGCCGCAAGACCCGAAATATCTATTCCTCTCTACCAGCAATTCTGCAAGGAACTGAGTGGAGCGCTTGGAAAGGAAATCGGTACGGGAGAATTTGGCGCAGACATGAAAGTGGAATTGCTCAACGACGGTCCCGTCACCATCTGCATAGATACTAAAAATAAAGAATAAACTTACACCTCAAACAACTGAAAACAATGACCCTTGAAGAAGCTCAGAAACAAGTAGACCAATGGATAAAGCAGTATGGCGTGCGCTACTTTAGCGAACTCACCAATATGACTGTATTAACCGAAGAAGTAGGCGAGCTAGCGCGCGTAATGGCACGCAAATATGGCGACCAATCTTTCAAAGAAGGCGAGAAAGATAATATTGATGAAGAAATTGCCGACATCCTGTGGGTACTGCTCTGTATTGCCAACCAAACTGGAGTAGACGTTACCGAAGCTTTCCAGCGTAGCCTGGAGAAGAAAACCCAACGAGATAATCAAAGACATATCAATAACCCCAAATTAACGAAATAATGGAAGAAAACAACTCACAGAACAGCAAGTATGAAGCTGCATTAGCCAAATACCCTACCAAGCTGGACGACGCAGCAATAGAAGCACGCGTAGCAGCTCTAATCGAAGAGAAAGTACCTGCCAACAACACTGAGGAAGTGAAGAAATTCCTTTTCAACTGCATTGACCTCACCACACTGAATACCACCGACAGTGATGAGAGCGTGATGCGCTTCACTACTAAAGTGAATGAATTTGACGACAAATTCCCACATCTGAAAAACGTGGCAGCCATCTGTGTTTACCCCAACTTTGCCGAAGTAGTAAAAGATACCCTGGAGGTAGATGGAGTGCAAATAGCTTGTGTGTCGGGTGGTTTTCCTTCTTCGCAAACATTCCCTGAAGTGAAGATAGCAGAGACTGCCATGGCGCTCATGGAAGGCGCTGATGAAATCGACATCGTTATCTCAGTGGGTAAGTTCCTTAGCGGAGACTACGAAGGTATGTGCGACGAAATACAAGAACTTAAAGAGACCTGCAAAGAACACCACCTCAAGGTAATCCTCGAAACAGGTGCGCTAAAAACAGCCTCGAACATAAAAAAAGCATCCATTTTATCGATGTATGCCGGAGCGGATTTTATTAAAACATCTACCGGCAAGCAGCAACCTGCCGCTACTCCGGAAGCCGCTTATGTGATGTGTGAAGCTATTAAAGAATATTATCAGGAGACCGGAAACAAAATAGGCTTTAAACCAGCCGGAGGCATTAATACCGTACACGATGCCTTAGTCTATTATACCATTGTCAAAGAAATATTGGGCGATGAATGGCTCAACAATCAATTGTTCCGCTTGGGAACCAGCCGGCTGGCTAACCTGCTTCTCTCGGAAATCGAAGGAGAAGACATCAAATTCTTTTAGGGGAAAAAGTTAGAAGAGGAAAGGAGTTAGAGTAGATATAAGAATACAACTCCTTTCCTACTCTTCCCTATTCCCCGCCCACTCTCCTTCATTTAACCTAACAATTATGAAACTAAAATAACGAAATCTAAACTAAGGCATCCGAGAAACTCAGATTTTTTCTTTATCTTTGCGACCGGTAAAATCCACAGAGTGTGGACTAACTTTTTGTATTAGAGAACGTTTTAACTATTACCCTTTTCCTGGAATTCGGCAAAATTCAATGTTATGAGAGGTAATAAGCAAACGGGTCTCACGCACCTTCACGTATATACTCTTGTTATATATCGAACGGAGCGTGAGACTGTTGCTTGTATCATCATAACGGCTTGCCGAAGCCCCAGGAAAGATACAGAGCAACAGTTCTCACGCTTTTCGGTTAAACTAAAATAATAAACAAACGCGAGAGTATGAATACACACATCGATTCATTACGTTTCAACCGAAATCCGCAGACCATTCTTATGAATGATAAGCGGAAACGGGGGTTACGTGCCGGAGCTATCGGAGCAGCTTTTCACGGGTTTTATGTAAACAGTCTCGCCACGGGAGCAGTCTATAACCAACTGGCTTCTCTCCTGTGTCGCGAGCTTAATTTTAAAGATATACCTTCGGCAAAAGAATCGTTCAACTTCCTTATCAACGAAGGAGGACGAACCACCTATAATCTCTTACTCCCCCACCTGGCAGCGGCAAAAGAACTGGAAGAACTGAAAAGTACCGTAGAAGGGCACTTCTTCGGAGTGAAACAACTCATTCATTCCAGCAGTAACTTATATCTCTTTCTGGAATATATCCGAAAGGACGGAAAACTGAAAATAGAAGAAGAAGACTTGCAGCGTGGCATATTGGGATGGGATATGGGGAACTTAGTATGCCTGGTGCGCGCAGCCCACGAAACCGGATACATCCCAGAAAAAGAAGCATGGAAATATATCGAAAAAGCAGGAGAGAACTGTAAAGCTACATTTCCTGATGTAGGCTGCGCAGATAAGAGCTTTCTCTTGGGAGCAGCGATGAAATCGGAGAAAATTGAAGTATGGGAAAATCTCATCCACTGCTATCTTCTGGTGAAAGATCAGTGCAAATAGAAAAATAAAAGGGTTATTTCTTGCGGTCTACCACATAGTCCACATAAGCGCTGAGTGCCGCGCGGACATCTGATTCCGGAAGGGAAGCAAGCAATGCGGCTGCTTTTTCCTGATAACATTTCATCGCGTCTATCGCATATTCAATACCGCCATTCTGCTTGACAAACTCGATTAAACGGGCGATTTCTTCGGCTGTAGCCGTACCGTTTTTCACTTTCACCGCCATCTGTTTCGCCCAAGTGTCCCCTGTAGAATTTAACACATACAGAGCAGGTAACGTTAGCTTGCCTTCAAGCATATCGTTTCCTGTCGGCTTTCCTATCTCCTGGCTTTCGTAATAATCGAAAATATCATCTTTGATTTGAAAACAGATGCCGATGTATTCACCAAGCAACCGGGCAAATTCCACTTGTTCGGTATCCGCTCCCACCGAGTAGGCGGCAGAAGAAGTGCAAGCGGCAAACAGAGCGGCCGTCTTTTTACGGATCACATTATAATATACTTCTTCGGAAAAGCCGGGATTTGCCACGTTAGCAAGTTGAAGCAGTTCACCGTCTGCCAAATCTTGCCCCAAAGTGGACACTACATGGATGATGTCATGATTATGGGTGAGGCCAGAATGCACTAAACTGGTAGCTAAGAGAAAGTCTCCGGTGAGCACCGCCACTTTGTTATTAAATACAGCATTTACAGAAAGTTGTCCACGGCGTTCCATACTTTCGTCTACCACATCATCGTGTACAAGGCTGGCAGTATGAAGAAGTTCCAGAGAAACAGCAGCATGCAAGGTCGCGGGATGGACTGCACCGTAGAGGCGGGCAATAAGCAATACAAGGATAGGACGCATCATTTTCCCATTCCTCTGGCGGATATGGGAAACCACACTAGTGAGTAAAGCATTTGAACTGGAAAGAGAACTGTCAAAAAGCTCTTTGAAATCCTCCAGTTCGCTCGCTATGGGAGACTTTATAAGAGATAAACTATCCATGTATACACAATTTGAGCACAAAAGTAATAATAAAACGCTTAATACCGTATTTTTTTGTACTTTTACCATGAAAAAATAATTAAATATGTATGGAATCAAAGGATAAACTATTTTTTTTAGACGCTTACGCACTCATATACCGGGCGTATTATGCTTTTATCAAGAATCCCCGAATCAACTCCAAGGGATTCAATACGTCCGCCATTTTAGGCTTTGTCAACACGCTGGAAGAGGTGTTGCGCAAGGAAAATCCCACGCATATCGGAGTAGCTTTTGACCCTGCCGGTCCTACTTTCAGGCACGAAGCATACGAACAGTATAAAGCCCAGCGCGAAGAAACCCCGGAAGCTATCCGGCTTTCTGTTCCTATTATAAAAGATATTATCCGTGCCTATCGTATCCCCATCCTCGAAGTACCGGGTTACGAAGCAGATGATGTTATCGGCACACTTGCCACACAAGCCGGCAAACAAGGTATCTGTACTTATATGATGACTCCCGATAAAGACTACGGGCAATTAGTGACCGATCATGTTTTTATGTATCGTCCTAAATATGGCGATAAAGATTTCGACGTGATGGGTGTAGAAGAAGTAAAGGCGAAATTCGACATCACCTCCCCTGCCCAAGTTATCGATATGTTGGGACTGATGGGCGACTCGTCGGACAACATTCCCGGCTGTCCCGGCATCGGAGAAAAAACAGCACAGAAACTCATCGCCCAATTCGGCAGCATCGAGAATCTGCTGGAACATACCGACGAACTTAAAGGAGCCTTAAAAACAAAAGTAGAAACTAACCGAGAACAAATTATCTTCTCCAAGTTTCTTGCCACCATCAAAACGGATGTTCCCATTGAGCTCAATATGGAAGCCCTTGTCCGGGAGCAAATAGACTGTGATGCATTACGAACCATCTTCGAAGAACTGGAGTTCCGTCAATTAATGGATCGCATCTTCAATTCAAGAAAAGAAAACTCTACTTCTTCTTCCGGTTTCTCTTCGCGAAGCAATTCCTCCTCTCCTTCTCTCTTCCCTGAAGAAAATGCACCTCGCCAAGGCGATTTATTTGCAGAATTTACGACCGAGGGGACAAGCGAGCCGAAAAAATCGAATCTAGAGACATTAGAAACCGTATGTTGTGACTATCAACTTATTGATACAGAAGAGAAAAGAAGAGAAATTATTCAAAAGTTACTTACAGCGAAGATTTTCGCTCTAGACACGGAAACCACCGATATAGATCCAATGCTGGCCGAATTGGTAGGAATGAGCTTTTCAATGGCCGAAAATCAAGCTTTTTACGTCCCTATCCCTGCCCACCCGGAGGAAGCGTTAAAAATTGTCGAAGAGTTCCGTCCGGTTTTTGAAAACGAAGAATCGTTGAAGGTTGGACAAAATATCAAGTATGATATGATTGTGCTGCAAAACTATGGCGCGGAAGTGAAAGGAAAACTTTTCGACACGATGGTCGCACACTATGTACTGCAACCGGAGCTTCGCCACAACATGGATTACCTGGCCGAAATCTATCTCCATTATCAGACTATCCACATCGACGAACTTATCGGTCCCAAAGGTAAAAACCAAAAGAACATGCGCGACCTTCCGCCTGAAGCAGTCTACCGCTATGCTTGCGAAGATGCCGATATTACCCTCAAACTAAAGAATATCCTTGAGAAAGAATTGCAGAAAAATGAAGTAGAACAGCTCTTCTACGAAATAGAGATGCCGCTTGTCCCTGTACTCGTCAATATCGAAACCAACGGCGTACTTCTGGATACAGAAGCTTTGAAACAATCATCCGCTCACTTTACCGCCCGGATGCAAGCACTTGAAGAGGAAATCTATGCACTAGCAGGCGAAAAATTTAATATCGCCTCCCCAAAACAAGTGGGCGAAATACTCTTTGAGCGGTTGAAGATTATAGAGAAAGCCAAGAAAACCAAGACAGGACAGTATGTTACCTCAGAGGAAGTACTCGAAAGCCTGCGGCATAAACACGAGATTGTAGAAAAAATATTGGAACACCGTGGACTGAAAAAACTCCTGGGAACCTACATTGATGCCTTGCCTCAACTTATCAATCCACGAACAGGGCGGGTACATACATCTTTTAACCAGACGGTCACTTCTACCGGACGCCTCAGCTCAAGCAATCCTAATTTACAGAACATACCCATTCGCGATGAAGACGGGAAAGAAATACGCAAAGCTTTCATCCCTGATGAAGGCTGCCTGTTCTTCTCTGCTGACTATTCACAAATAGAACTCCGCATCATGGCGCATCTAAGTGAAGACAAAAATATGATAGATGCCTTTCTTAGTGGTCATGACATCCATGCCGCTACTGCCGCCAAAGTATACAAATCTGAATTAACAGAGGTAAATGCCGATATGCGTCGTAAAGCAAAAACTGCCAACTTTGGTATCATCTACGGCATCTCTGTTTTCGGGCTCGCCGAGCGGATGAATGTGGACCGCAACGAGGCACGAGAACTTATCCAAGGCTATTTCGAAACATATCCAAAGGTAAAAGAATACATGGACCAAAGCATCAAAGTGGCACAACAGAAAGGTTATGTAGAAACCATCTTCCACCGCAAACGTTACCTACCCGATATTAATTCGCGCAATGCCGTCGTACGCGGTTATGCCGAACGAAACGCTATCAATGCTCCCATCCAAGGAAGTGCAGCTGATATAATAAAGGTAGCTATGGCACGCATCTATCAACGTTTCAAAGTGGAAGGACTCAAGGCAAAGATGATTCTCCAGGTACACGATGAATTGAACTTTAGTGTTCCCCTCGAAGAAAAAGAACGTGTAGAAGAAATAGTTATTCACGAAATGGAGAATGCTTACCGTATGCACGTACCTTTGAAAGCCGATTGCGGATGGGGGAAAAATTGGTTGGAAGCCCACTAAAACGCTTCTAACATTAATTAACGAAGCATTCAAAAAGTAAGAAAACTCTTTCTGTTGACAACGGAAGGATTCAACTTAAATCCGGTAGCACCACTACCGGGTATTTTTTTATCATTTATCTCACCATTTTGAAAGTAATCCTCCAACAGAGCAAATAACATTTTGCTAAAAACTTTGTTTATAAATGCATCAATATCCAATTTATATGTAACTTTGCAGCGTAATAAAAGACATAATAATAGAAAATAGAAAGTACAACTCAATAATATTAAAAAGACCATGAAAGCAAAAGTATTTTTCAATGTAGTAGTTCTGACAGTAGTTCTTTTCTTAAGTAGTTTCACCGCTTCGGCCCGCAACTATGATGGTAATTTAATTTATAATCCGGAAGAAGTAGACGGAGTGATGGTGGGACAGACTGTTTACAAGATGGAAGGTAGTTCCCTGGCAAATTATATGAAGTACAATTATAAGTACGATGATAACAAACGAATGACCGAAAGCGAAACCCTGAAATGGAATAGCCAAAAAAATAAATGGGAAAACGACCTGCGCATCAACTATACTTATGCAGGAAAGACAGTAACAGCCAATTACTATAAATGGAATAAAAAAGAAAAAGCATACGTACTTGTACCGGAAATGACTGTCACTATGGACGATACCAGTTTATAAAAATACTCTCTTCCCGTATGGCGGGAAAACATACCCTAAAAATACATTCCCTAACTCTAAACTGGCCGGAAGATTACCCAAGTGTAACTTCCAGCCAGTTGTTTTTTTATGAAAAAACCGGAGCCCCAAACAGCGCTCCGGTAACCCAACCAGTAGAAAATATGTGCACCATTCCCCATGCAACTCAGTCTTTTTCATATTGACTAAAAAGTTAAGTTCTCCATTATCTTTTGCGCAAAGATAGCACAAAAGAAGTAGCGCGTCAACCCCATGAATAGGGCTAGGACGCTTATCTCGCCACATTTGCAGAGCAAACGGCTGAAAAAAAAGTTTATCTGGCAAAAAATTAGATGAGAGGGAACCTATCTTGTAAGGCTTTCAGAAAGCCTCGGGAGATAAGCAAATCCTCCTTGGTATTAAATGGCGGATACATCTGACACTGTTTTCCACTGATGAGTGCCAGATAGTTAACATTGATGATAGCCGACTGACTAATCTGCACAAATGACTCGGAATATCCAATGATGTCTTCTGCCCGCGTATTGTTCTTCAACGTTAGCCGCGCTTGATTAAAGAGGGTAACTTGCCAGAGGCGTTTGTCACGCAAGTATTCGAAATAGCCGATTTCTTCTACATGGAGCAGCTTAAAACCAGTGACAGTGCCAATCATAAAAGTATCTCTCTTCGGCATAAGTGCCGTAATAGAAGTGGCAAAGGAAGTGGGAGGTTGTAAGGATAGCATAGTCTTCCGGTAACGGTCGAGTACTACTTCCAGGTCTTCCGGATTGAAAGGCTTCAGTAAATAATCAAATGCCGATTCACGCAAAGCCTGCAAAAGGTACTTATCGTAAGCGGTGTAAAACACGACTTTCATATCCCAAAGCACGTCGTCACGCATTTCGCTCAGCAAACGTATTCCTTGTATATCGGGCAATTCTACATCCAGAAACAGCAAGTCCGGTCTCAATTCCATGATTGCTTTCCTTCCTTTCGTGCCATTAGGTGCCGTCCCTCTCACCTCAAACTCCGGATAAGCTACCAAAGCACGACGCAAACAATCGATAGCAGTACGCTCGTCATCTACAATTACTACTTTATAACACGGTAACTCGATTACTTCTTTTGGTTTTTCCTCGGTCTTCATAAATCATACGAATAATAGCTAGGAATATAAACCGAAACACGTGTTCCGGTTTGCTCTTCATTTGCCAGGTTGATTATTTCAAATTCTATTTTCTCTTCTTTATTCTTAGCGTTCAGCAATTGAATAGTCTGATAAAGCACTTTAAGCCCTGTGCCCGTACCACGCGTTTCGGACATGGTATGGGACAGATAACCCCGACCATTGTCGGTGATGGTAATCTTCACCCCCTGCCTTTCACGCTTCACCCTTACTTGTAAGGTCTTTATGCCTTCGATGCCATGTAACCCATGCTTGATAGCATTTTCCACAGGAATCTGTATCAACATTGAAGGAATGACAGTCGCAGTGGTATCTATCCCCTCCTCTACCTCAAGCGACCAACTGAAATCCTCTCCCAGCCTACTATGTTCCAGATTGATATAAGTCTTCACAAAGTCGAGCTCTTCCTGCAAGGGGATATTGAGTTTCTCGGTCAACTCAAGACTTTTGCGTAGAAGTTGCACGAGTTGCAACAGCCCGTCTTTTTTTTCCTCCGGTCCCTTAAATTGGCTGATTTCTCGCCCCAACACATTAAAAGTAAAATGTGGAGAAACACGGTTTCGTATATTTTCCATACGCATACGATTTATCTGCCCCAGGAAACGTTCACGTAAAAATTCCCGTTTCTTGCGCATATACCAGAAGCTAATGCCGAATGCCACTGCAAGTAACAAACAGATAAGTATCCATACATACACGCTCAGTTTGAGTACTCGCATCTCGCCTGCTTGCCTTTCAATCTGCATCTCCTTGCGAAGGACGATGGTATCCTGGCGGTAACGCATATCCAGTTCAGCCACTCGTGTCCGCACCCTTTCGTTGCGCACCGAGTCACTGAGTTCTATATCTCGTTTCAGATATTCGTATGCCCGCTTATAGTCCCCCGTTCTTTCGAAGTAATGTTGAAGATACTGATTACGTATATTCAGCATATTGGCATCAATGTGGCTATCGGGTACAGTACGTTCAATCATTTGTCGTGCCAAAGCTGTGTTTCCTTCCCTCAAGGCAAGTTCAATCATTTGCGTTTCCACATAGTAAATAGCCGAATTATTTTGAATGGAAGAAAAGAAGCGCAACCCCTCGTTGAGGCACATCCGCGCCGAATCCAGATTATCAGTAAGTACATAAAGTTCTCCCAGATTGAGCTTCGTTAGATTTCGTTCGAATACCATCTGCGAATAAGGTTCCACCACCTCCAACGCACGTCTCATATAACCCAATGCTTGCCAATAATCTTTTTTATAATAAAAATGGTTACCCCGGTTATTTAGATATATCCATTTCTCACTCACATTCATTTCCGGAAAGAAACGGCCTGCCATTTCATAATACTGGTTGGATAGTTCAAAATCACGCAAGTCCATATAAGTTTGTCCCAATCCATAATAGATAGGAAACTTAGAATGTTCCGGCAATGCCAGAGAATCGCAAAGGAAGAGAGCACGGCGGTAATAAGATGCAGCATAGTCCAATTGCCCTTTATGGACGTTTGCATCCGCCAGATTAATACAGATGTCCGGTAGAAGCCCGATTCGTTTTCCCTGTCTACGATAGTCATACGCCTGTCGATATTCACAGATGGCAGAGTCAGGCTGATTGAGTTGCATCCATACGTTCCCCTCCATATTGTACACTTCGGAAAGTATGTCGCATACCTGGGGGGAAGGTGCCACCATCCGTCCCCATCGTTTGACGGGTCGATTGTAGTATCGAATGGAGTCGAAATCAGAAGATACAAAGAAACTTTTGGCATACATACTCAGTAATCGGTAATGAGCCAGGCTATCCTCTGCCTGGCTCAAAGCATGGCGCAACAATGCACGGCTATAAGCGGGATTGGCGAAAAGAGAATCCTGCATTTCCTTCTCCAATGAGTCCACTTTCACTTCATGAGAGATAGGTTGGTGAGAGCCTTTTATCCCACACCCCACTATTGCCAGCAATAAAAATATCCAAACGGTTGCAAATCCATTAAGCCCCCTATGCCTCGTCATCATATATTTCATGTTAGAATCTGGCAAAAATAGTTTTTTTATCAATACGACAAAAGCAATGAGACATGAAAGATTCGCCGAACTTGAGGAACGAAGAGAAAGAAGGAGAATCTGCCGCCAAATTAACTGACTTTTTTCTTAGAGTATCTATTTGTGAGATAATCAATTTCTTTCTATCTTTGTAGCCAATTAATTATATAAGAACCAGGAACCTCAATGAGTCCACTGAACTTCACTCACATTTTGACACAGGCAGTCGATGAGCTCTCGGAAAGCGAATCTTATAAAGGACTGTTTCATCAACACAAAGATGGCGAACCTCTGCCTTCCGCCCGGGCTTTGCAAGAAATTATCGAACTCGCACGATCTATTCTTTTTCCAGGATACTTTGGAATCTCCACAGTCAATAGCAGGACAATTAATTACCACATTGGAGTCAACACCGAGAAGTTGTTCAATTTACTGACCGAGCAAGTACTAGCCGGACTATGCTTTGGAAGCACAGAAGAATGCAGCTCGTGCACAGAATCAAGAAGGGAAGAGGCTGCACGAATCGCTGCACAGTTTATCAGTAAACTGCCACACATGAGGCGTGTACTCGCCACCGACGTGGAAGCTGCCTACAATGGAGACCCTGCCGCACAAAGTTATGGAGAAGTGATTTCATGCTATCCTGCCATACGCGCTATCAGCAATTACCGCATTGCACACGAGTTATTGGAACTGGGTGTTCCGCTCATCCCGCGTATCATCACTGAAATGGCGCATAGCGAAACAGGAATCGACATACATCCCGCAGCAAAAATAGGCACTCACTTCACCATCGACCACGGCACAGGTGTGGTAATCGGCGCTACCAGCATTATCGGTAACCATGTAAAGCTGTATCAGGGAGTGACATTGGGTGCTAAAAGTTTCCCACTCGACGCTGACGGCAAACCTATCAAAGGCATTCCCCGGCATCCTATCTTGGAAGACAACGTGATTGTATATTCCAACGCCACCATTCTGGGGCGTGTCACTATCGGAGAAAACGCCACAGTAGGAGGTAATATCTGGGTTACCGAAAACGTCCCTGCAGGAGCCCGCATCGTACAAACCAAAGCAAAAAAGTAGTAGACTAGAACAAAGAATTAATAGTATATGGATGAACAATTTGAAATGATTGCCAAAACCTTCCAAGGGCTGGAAGAGGTACTGGCGGAGGAATTGACAACACTGGGAGCCAACGACGTACAAATAGGCCGGCGAATGGTATCTTTTACGGGTGACAAACAAATGATGTACAAGGCAAACTTTTGCCTGCGCACCGCCATCCGTATCCTGAAGCCTATCAAACAATTCAAAGCTACCAACGCGGACGAAGTGTACGAACAAATTAAAGCAATTCATTGGGAAGACTTTTTGGACTTGAATAAGACCTTTGCCGTAGACGCAGTAGTGTTTAGCGAAGAATTCCGCCATTCTAAGTTTGTCTCTTATAAGGTGAAAGATGCCATCGTAGACTACTTCCGTGAAAAGCATGGGCAACGGCCCTCTGTCCGCATCAGCAAACCGGACGTATTGTTAAACATCCATATCGCACAAACTACCTGCACACTTAGTCTCGATTCCTCCGGCGAGTCTCTTCACCGTCGCGGATACCGCCAGGAAGCTGTTGAAGCGCCTTTGAACGAAGTGCTGGCAGCCGGCATGATATTAATGACGGGATGGAAAGGCGAATGCGACTTTATCGACCCTATGTGCGGTTCGGGCACCATTCCTATCGAAGCTGCGCTGATTGCCCGCAACATCGCTCCGGGCGTATTCCGCAAGGAGTTTGCCTTTGAAAAGTGGAGTGATTTCGATGCAGATATGTTTGATGAGATCTACAACGATGACAGCCAGGAACGGGAATTCACCCACAAGATTTATGCCTACGACAACAGCCCGAAGGCTTACGAAATAGCTCTGCGCAACATCAAGGCTGCGGGTGTATCCAAAGATATTGTCTTAAAACAACAACCGTTCCAACAATTCGAACAACCGGCAGAGAAGTCAATCATTGTAATGAACCCACCTTATGGCGAACGCATCTCGACCCACGATTTGCTGGGACTTTACCAGATGATAGGGGAAAGACTGAAACATGCCTTCGTAAATAATGATGCCTGGGTGCTCTCTTATCGCGAAGAATGCTTTGACCAAATCGGACTGAAAGCCAGTCAGAAGATACCGCTTTTCAATGGCTCACTCGACTGTGAATTCCGCAAATACCAGATATTCGACGGAAAGTTTAAAGAGTTCAAAAGCCAAGAGAACGAAGAAGAAGGTGCATCCCAACGCGATGATAGCTTCCGCCGCAACGACTCCCCTCGTCGCAACGAGGGCTTCCGGGATAAAAAGCCCTATTCGGACGCCCGTCCCAATCGTGAACAAAGAACTCCGCATGAATTCAGAGGAGACCGTGAACCCCGAATACCCAAACCCAAAGAAGAGGAATAAACAATATGACGAACACCATAAGAAAAAGCGTATGGCTACTGCTAACGCTGACAATTAGTATACACACCATGGCGCAAGAACTGAAAACACTGACCCTGGAAGATTTAATTCCCGGAGGCGAAACCTATCGTTTTGCAGAAAACCTTTACGGGCTGCAATGGTGGGGCGATACGTGTATCAAGCCGGAAACCGACACATTGTATGCCATCCAACCCAAGACAGGGAAAGAGCATGTATTGCTCACCCGCGATGTAGTAAACAAAACATTGGAAGCTGAAGGATTAAGCAAGTTGTCGCACTTCTATTCAGTACGTTTTCCATGGGCAGACAAGGAGGAAATGCTCTTGCAATTGCCCGGGCAGTTCGTAATCTACAATTTTAAGAATAATAAGGTAGTGGAGAAACTCCAACTCGCCCAAGGTGCTACCAACACCGACTACTGCCCCACCGGAAGAAATGTAGCATATACAGTAGATAACAATTTATATGTCAACGAGAAAGCTGTGACCAATGAGCCCGTAGGAATTGTTTGCGGTCAATCGGTACACCGCAACGAATTCGGCATTAATAAAGGTACTTTCTGGAGTCCGAAAGGAAATCTACTTGCCTTCTACCGGATGGACGAAAGCATGGTAAGCCAATATCCCCTGGTAGATATTACCACCCGTGTGGGAGAAGTGAACAACATTCGTTATCCAATGGCGGGGATGACTAGCCACAAGGTAAGCGTGGGTATCTACAATCCCGCTACGGAACAAATTGTCTATCTTCAGACAGGAGATCCTACCGACCGTTACTTCACTAACATCAGTTGGGCACCGGACGAAAACAGTCTCTATCTCATTGAAGTAAATCGTGACCAGAACCATGCCAAGCTTTGCCAATACGAAACCAAGACAGGGAAACTGATCGCCACACTATTTGAGGAAAAACATCCTAAATACGTGGAGCCGCAGCAGCCTATTGTATTCTTGCCATGGGATGAGACTAAATTCATATACCAAAGCCAACGGGACGGATACAATCATTTTTATGTGGGAACCACAGATGGTAAACTACTCAAACAACTTACTAGCGGACCGTGGATTGTACGCAACCTTGTCGGATTCGATACAAAGAACCGAGAAATAATCTTCACCAGCACACAGGACTCACCACTGCAAAGCAACCTTTTCCGCGTCAACGTGAAAAATGGCAAATGCACCCCTATTGGAAATGCCGAAGGTATGCATACCGCCACGTTAAGTAGCTCGGGACAGTATGTTATCGACCGCTATACCTCCCCTTCCGTTCCCCGTTGCATCGCCCTTACCGACACTCGCAATGGTAAAAGCATCACGCTGCTCAACGCTAAGAATCCGTATGAAGGATACCGCATGCCGTCCATTGAAACAGGGACTATCAAGGCAGCCGACGGCAAAACAGATCTTTACTACCGCCTGATGAAACCTGCCGATTTCGACCCGAATAAGAAATATCCCGTGATTGTGTATGTATACGGAGGTCCTCATGCCCAAATGGTAGATAACAGCTTCCTTAACGCTGCTCGTGGCTGGGACATTTACATGGCTAACAAAGGCTACATCATGTTTACCCTCGACAACCGGGGAAGTAGTAACCGCGGACTGGAATTTGAGAACGCCACCTTCCGCCACCTCGGCATTGAAGAAGGAAAAGACCAAGTGAAAGGCATCGAATTTCTGAAAAGCCTTCCCTACATAGACGGAAAGCGTATCGGAGTACACGGATGGAGTTTCGGTGGCCACATGACTACGGCACTTCTGCTGCGTTATCCGGAAATATTCAAAGTAGGTGTTGCCGGAGGTCCGGTTATTGACTGGGGCTATTACGAAGTGATGTATGGCGAACGCTACATGGACACCCCTCAAACAAACCCTGAAGGCTACAAACAATGTAACCTGAAAAACCTTGCCGGACACCTGAAAGGGCGCTTGCTCCTCATCCACGATGACCACGACGACACTTGTGTACCGCAACACACGTTATCGTTCATGAAAGCTTGTGTAGATGCCCGCACGTATCCCGATTTGTACCTCTATCCGTGCCATAAGCACAATGTCATAGGACGGGACAGGGTACACTTGCACCACATTATCACCCGTTATTTTGAAGACCATCTATAAAACGGAATAATAGAAGTTTAGAAGAAGAAAACAATATTCATAAGACAATAAGAACCAAATATATAAGGAGAAGATGAAAGTATTACTTTTAGGTTCGGGCGGCCGTGAACACGCCCTTGCATGGAAAATAGCTCAAAGCCCCAAAGTAGAAAAGCTATATATTGCTCCCGGCAATGCCGGAACGGCTGCCGTAGGCGAAAATGTCGACATCAAAGCAACCGACTTCGACAATCTCACTGCTTTTGCCCTCCAAGAAGAGATTAATATGGTAGTGGTAGGACCCGAAGACCCTCTGGTAGAAGGTATCTACGATCGTTTCCAAAGCAATCCTCTTTTGCAACATATCACAGTAATCGGCCCTTCCGCTGCAGGCGCTCGTCTCGAAGGTAGCAAGGAGTTTGCCAAAGGTTTCATGCAACGCCATGGTATCCCTACCGCCCGCTATAAAAGCGTAACTTCTGCCACACTGGACGAAGGACTGGCTTTTCTGGAAACACTCGAAGCCCCTTACGTATTGAAAGCTGACGGGCTTTGTGCCGGAAAAGGCGTGCTGATTCTCCCCACACTGGAAGAAGCCCGCAAGGAACTGAAAGAAATGCTGGGCGGCATGTTCGGCAACGCATCCGCAACGGTAGTTATTGAAGAATTTCTGAGCGGTATCGAATGTTCTGTTTTCGTGCTGACCGATGGAAAACACTACAAAGTCTTGCCTGTAGCCAAAGATTATAAACGCATCGGCGAGGGCGATAAAGGCTTGAATACCGGCGGTATGGGTAGCGTGACTCCCGTTCCTTTTGCCAACGACGAGTTTATGAAGAAAGTGTGCCAACGCATTATCGAACCTACTATTCGCGGATTGCAAGAAGAAGATATTGTCTATAAAGGTTTCATTTTCCTGGGACTTATCAACGTGAAAGGTGAACCTATGGTAATTGAATACAATGTCCGCATGGGCGACCCTGAAACGGAAAGCGTGATGCTACGCATCCAGAGTGATTTGGTAGAACTGTTTGAAGGAGTAGCCACCTGCCGGCTAAACGAGCATGAGCTGGTGATAGACCCTCGTACAGCAGCATGCGTTATGCTGGTGAGCGGAGGATATCCCGAAGCTTATAAAAAAGGATATGCCATCACAGGATTGGACCGCGCCGCAACCACCGACAGCATTATCTTCCATGCTGGAACGGCTGCAAAAGACGGACAAGTAATGACCAACGGCGGACGTGTCATTGCCGTATGTTCTTATGGCAACACCAAAGAAGAAGCCCTTGCCAAAAGCTACGAGACAGCTTCGCTCATCGACTTTGAAAACAAGAACTTTCGACGGGACATCGGATTTGACTTATAAAGGAAACTGACTAAGAATGAGAAACAAGAGACTACAAGGTCGCGTGACGGCAGGGAGATGGACTCTTCCTGCCGTTATCCTGACCTGCACATTTTGCTGGATATTGGCTTTCTTCCTTTTACCCGATTTGCAGGTGAAAGGCGACCGCTCCGCATTGTGGCAGGCCATCGGCTCTTCGTCCTTGCCGGAATGGGGAAGCCGGATGTTGAGCTTCTTATCTTATGCTCTCATAGGCTATCTGCTGATACAGTTGAACAATACTTTTGCCATCATCCGGATGCGGGCGTCGGTGCAGACTTCCGTCTACTTTCTGCTGATGACTATTTGTATCGGACTGCATCCTTTGTACTCGGGCACAGTGGTAGCAGTTTGCTTTCTGCTCTCCATCTACTTCTTGTTTAACAGTTACCAGAAGCTACAGTCTTCATCCGACCTTTTCTATTCTTTCTTATTCCTGGGGACAGGCAGCCTGCTGTTTCCCCAGCTTACTTTTTTCTCGCCTCTCTGGTTACTGGAGGCTTACCGTTTTCGTTCGCTCACCTTCCGTAGTTTCTGGGGAGCCGTGCTGGGTTGGACAGTTCCTTATTGGTTTCTTTTTGGACATGCTTTCTTCTATGGAGAGATGCAGCTTTTCTATCACCCTTTCCAGGAGTTAATGATATTCAGCCCCTTCCTTCAACTAAGCAGCATGCCGTTATGGGAGATAGTGACATTAGCTTTCCTTTTCATCCTCTATGTAGTGAGCTCCGTGCACTGCATCATAGCAGGATATGAGGATAAGATACAGACACGCTCTTATCTACAATTTCTCATTGACACCGCTTTCTTCATTTTTATATTTATCCTATGGCAGCCTGCACTGGGCATGGAATTGTTGCCGCTGCTGATAATCATAGTCAGCATCCTGGTGGGTCATTTGTTTGTACTGACCCATTCCAAGGCATCCAATTTTTTCTTTATCGGGACAATGTCAGTACTCATTCTCTTATTCGTTTTTAATATATGGACGCTTTTATAGACTCATTCATACAACTGTTGATTGATTGGGGAATTCCCGGATTATTCTTGTCCGCCTTATTGGCGGGAAGCATTCTTCCGTTCAGTTCGGAGCTGGTGCTGGTGGCACTCCTTAAGCTGGGATTAAACCCCATGGCATGCCTCGTGGCAGCTACCCTCGGCAATACAGCAGGCGGATTGACTTGCTATTACATGGGACGCTTGGGCAAGATGGAGTGGCTTGAAAAGTATTTCAAGATGAAGAAAGAGAAGGTAGACAAGATGACGGTATTTCTACAAGGTAAGGGCTCTTTTATGGCTTTCTTCGCCTTCCTTCCTATTGTAGGCGGAGTTATTGCCGTGGCACTGGGATTCTTGAGAAGCAACATTTGGATTACTACTTTTTCCATGTTCACAGGGAAACTGATTCGGTATGTGGTATTAATGTTGGCGGTAAAGGAGATTTTGAATTATACATTTTGAGCTATGAATTATGGATAAGGCAGGAGAAAGACGGGTTGAACAAACAGAGGATGGGAGTTATACTCTGTTTGTACCGGAGTTGGATGAACATTATCATTCAGTGAAGGGAGCTTATACAGAGTCTGTTCATATCTTTATTGAAATGGGGTTAAAGGCTTCTACCGTTCCTTGTCCCCGGGTATTGGAAATAGGATTCGGTACGGGGCTGAATGCAGTGCTGACGCTGGAAGAGGCGATTCGTAGCCAGCGAAAAATACATTATACGGGATTGGAACTTTATCCTCTTCCGTGGGATATACTGGAAAAACTGGATTTCGCACGGATGACTGGATTTCGCAAGTTGCACGAGGCGCCATGGGAAGAAGAAGTGAAAATTACTCCGGAATTTACTTTAAGAAAGATACAGGCGGATGCGAATCGGGTTTTATTGGGCAAAGAGGAAGAAGGAGAAAGTTCCCGGTTAGGCAGGATAAGGCGATGGGATGTGGTTTATTTTGACGCTTTTGCTCCGGAAAAACAACCGGAGATGTGGTCGCAAGAACTATTCAACCGGTTATATGTTTTATTGGAGGAAGGTGGAATCCTGACAACTTATTGCGCTAAAGGCGTAGTGAGACGAATGCTACAAGCCGCAGGATTCACCGTCGAACGACTTTCGGGACCTCCGGGAGGCAAACGCGAAATACTACGGGCAAGAAAAGAAATCAGATAGAAACAACGAGAAAAGAAAATATAGAATGAAAAGGTCAATCGAATATACAGTGATACTCTTGCTGGCTACTTTTGTTGCCGGATGCGGGGGGTATGCTTCACAACAAGCAAAAGAAAGCGACGTACCTGTCATCACGGTAACATTGGAGCCTCAGCGCTATTTTACCGAAGCCATTGCGGGTGATAAGTTTAAGGTGGTAAGCATGGTTCCCAAGGGAAGTAGTCCCGAGACGTATGACCCTATTCCCCAACAACTCGTGGAACTGGGCAAGAGCGAAGCATATTTCCGTATCGGCTTCATCGGGTTCGAGCAGACATGGATGGATAAGTTGATGAATAATACGCCGCATATCCAGGTATTTGACACTTCGAAAGGAATAGACCTCATACTTAACAGCGAACCGGAATCCGAGAAAGGGACAGCCGGAGAAAAGATGCATCCCCAGGATGCTCACGAAGGGCACAGCCATGCAGTGGAACCTCATATCTGGAACTCTACCACCAACGCTCTCATCATTGCACGCAACACGTATCAAGCTCTCTGCACGCTGGACAAAGAGAACGAACCTTATTATCTGGCAAGATACGATTCTCTCTGCCAACATATCCAGCAGACGGATAGCCTCATCCGGCAAGAGCTGGCACAACCGGGAACCGACCGGGCATTTATGATTTACCATCCCGCCCTTTCATATTTTGCCCGCGACTACGGATTAACGCAGATTGCCATCGAAGAAGGAGGAAAAGAACCCTCTCCTGCCCATCTTAAGAACCTTATCGACTTGGGAAAAGAAGAAGGAGTACATGTCATCTTCGTGCAGCCGGAGTTCGATCGCAGAAATGCGGAAATCATTGCGCAAGAAACTAATACCGAGATAGTCCCTATCAACCCTCTCAGCTATGACTGGGACAAGGAAATGATGACAGTAGCCCAGGCACTGTCCAAAGGGAAAGCAACAGAAAAGACTTCCCAACAGCCCTAGAAACCAACAGTATATAACAATCAAACGGATGACTCCTATTATCGAAATAAAGAACCTTTCCGCCGGATATGATGGACGTACCGTGTTACGGGACATCAATCTCACCATTTACGACCGGGACTTCCTAGGTATCATCGGTCCTAACGGCGGCGGAAAGACGACATTGATAAAATGTATCCTCGGCTTGCTTAAACCGATAAGCGGGGAGATTATTTACGACGTGCCAACACAGGCCGGCAACCGCCCGTCCACTTCGGCATCGGCGATTACCATCGGCTATCTGCCCCAGTACAATGTTATCGACCGCAAATTCCCTATTTCGGTAGAAGAAGCCGTACTGTCGGGGCTGAGTTCAAAGAAATCCCTCTCTTCACGCTTTACGGCGGAACAACGCGAAAAGGCAAATGCAACCATCAAACGCATGGGGCTCGAAGGATTGGAGCGCCGTGCCATCGGGCAGCTCAGCGGTGGGCAACTGCAACGTGCTTTGCTGGGACGTGCCATCATTTCAGACCCGTCAGTAGTCATCCTGGACGAACCGAGCACTTACATTGATAAGCGTTTCGAAGCAAGGCTTTACGAACTCTTGGGCGAGATTAATGAACAATGTGCTATCATTCTGGTGAGTCATGACATCGGCACAGTGCTGCAACAGGTGAAGTCCATCGCTTGCGTCAACGAAACACTCGATTACCACCCGGATACGGGCATCACCACCGAATGGCTCGAAAAGAACTTCAACTGCCCCATCGAACTGTTAGGACACGGCACACTCCCCCACCGTATTCTCGGGGAACATCACCACCATTAAAGCTTCCACTGGCAATAATGAGTGCAATATTCCCCTAATAAATCTTATCATTACATAGTTTTGTACATGTAATTCCTTATCTTTGCGCCCACGTAACGTGTAAATATAAACCTGATATCAAGTTTAATGAAACAGTACAAAACCGTAAACAACCTTGTCGGTTGGCTTACTTTTATTATCGCGGCTACGGTCTATTGCCTGACCATAGAGCCTACAGCAAGTTTCTGGGACTGCCCTGAGTTTATCACTACCGGCTATAAACTGGAAGTCGGTCACCCGCCTGGCGCACCCTTTTTTATGCTGACAGCCAACCTCTTCTCTCAATTTGCATCCGACCCCACTACAGTAGCCAAGATGGTGAACTACATGAGTGCTCTCATGAGCGGTGCATGTATCCTGTTCCTTTTCTGGAGTATCACCCACTTGGTGCGCAAGCTGATTGTGGAGGATGAAAATAACATCACTCGCGGTCAACTCATTACCATCATGGGTAGCGGACTGGTGGGAGCATTAGTTTATACCTTTAGCGACACTTTCTGGTTTTCCGCTGTCGAAGGTGAGGTATATGCCTACTCTTCCCTCTTCACCGCTGTCGTGTTCTGGCTTATCCTGAAATGGGAAGACGTAGCCGACGAACCCCATTCCGACCGTTGGCTCATCTTGATTGCTTATCTGACAGGACTTAGCATCGGCGTCCATTTGCTGAACTTGCTTTGCCTTCCCGCCATCGTATTGGTATACTACTACAAAAAGAATCCCCATGCCAACGCAAAAGGCTCCTTGCTTGCGCTGTTAGGCTCGGGCGTGCTCGTGGCAGCGGTGCTCTACGGTATTGTCCCCGGGGTGGTGAAAGTAGGTGGATGGTTCGAGCTCTTGTTTGTCAATGGGCTTAGCATGCCGTTCAACACAGGAGTAGTGGTATATGTCATCTTCCTGGCAGCCTGCCTTATCTGGGGTGTCTACGAGAGCTACACGCAAAGGAGCGCCACACGCATGTGCATATCCTTTGTGTTGACTATCACCCTGCTAGGTATTCCTTTCTACGGACACGGCGCCAGCAGCATTATCATCGGTATCCTCGTGATTGCCCTGCTGACTGCTTACCTCGCTCCCAATACACAAGCGCAAATTAAGGAGAAGTTCCGTATCTCTGCCCGTACACTCAACACGACGTTGCTGTGTACAATGATGATTATGATTGGCTATTCCTCGTATGCTTTGATAGTTATCCGTTCCACCGCCAACACACCGATGGACCAGAACTCTCCGGAAGACATCTTCACCCTGGGCGAATACCTGGGACGCGAACAATATGGAACACGTCCGCTTTTCTACGGTCCTGCCTATTCTTCAAAGGTGGCACTCGACGTAAAAGACGGCTATTGTGTCCCCCGTCAAGTAGATACGCCATCGAAATATGTCCGTAAAGAAAAGACTTCTCCCGACGAGAAAGACTCTTATATCGAACTCCCGGGGCGCATAGAATATGAGTATGCTCAAAACATGCTCTTCCCCCGTATGTACAGTGCCATGCATGCCGAATCCTATAAACAATGGGCAAATGTGAAAGGAACTGACGTACCCTACGACCAGTGCGGAGAAATAATAAAGGTGAACATGCCTACCCAACTGGAAAACCTTCGGTTCTTCCTCTCCTATCAACTGGGCTTCATGTACTGGCGCTATTTTATGTGGAACTTCGCCGGTCGACAGAACGACATCCAAGGCAGCGGCGAGATAGAACACGGAAACTGGATTACCGGAATACCTTTCATAGACAACCTGCTGGTAGGCAATCAGGAATTGCTGCCGCAAGACCTCAAAGACAACAAAGGACGCAACGTGTACTACTGCCTACCCCTTCTCCTGGGACTCATCGGTCTCTTCTGGCAAGTATATCACAGCGCACGTGGTACACAGCAATTCTGGGTGGTTTTCTTCCTGTTCTTCATGACGGGTATGGCAATTGTGCTCTACCTCAACCAAACACCGGGGCAACCACGTGAACGGGATTATGCGTATGCCGGCTCGTTCTACGCCTTTGCCATCTGGGTGGGGATGGGTGTAGCTGGCATCGTCCAAATGCTGAAACGCCATACCAAAATAAAAGAAATTCCCGCTGCGGTTCTCACTTCCATTGTCTGCCTGTTAGTGCCCATCCAGATGGCTAGCCAGACATGGGACGACCACGACCGTTCAGGCCGCTACGTTTGCCGCGACTTTGGTCAAAACTACCTCATGACACTGCAAGAAAACGGTAACCCGATTATCTTCACCAACGGAGATAACGACACCTTCCCCTTGTGGTACAATCAAGAAACGGAAGGTTTCCGCACCGATGCACGTACCTGCAACCTGAGCTACCTGCAAACAGACTGGTACATCGATCAGATGAAACGTCCTGCCTACGACTCTCCTTCGCTGCCTATCACCTGGGACCGCGTGGAATATGTAGAAGGAACTAACGAATACGTGCCGATACGTCCGGAAATCAAGAAACAGATAGACCTGATGTACTCCAAAGCCGACAGCGCAGCAGACAGCAATCCCGAAGCGCTAAGAGAACTCCAGGAACAATTCGGCGAGAACCCCTACGAACTCAAGAATATCCTGAAGTACTGGGTACGCTCCGATAAGGAAGGACTCCGCGTCATACCGACCGACAGCATCGTCGTCAAGATAGACAAAGAAGCCGTACGCCGCTCGGGCATGAAGATACCCGAAGCACTGGGCGACTCCATCCCCGACTACATGCACATTTCGCTCAAAGGCAAACGCGCCCTCTACAAGAGCGAACTGATGATGCTCGAAATGCTGGCAAATGCCAACTGGGAACGTCCGCTCTACATGGCTATCACCGTGGGAGGCGAAAACCATCTGAATATGGATAACCACTTCACACAGGAAGGACTTGCCTACCGCTTCACGCCATTCGATACAGACAAGCTCGACAGCAAAATCGACAGCGAAAAGATGTATGACAACCTGATGAATAAGTTCAAGTTCGGAGGCATTGACCAGCCAGGCATCTACATTGACGAAAACGTGATGCGTATGTGCTACACTCACCGCCGTATCTTCTCGCAACTGGTAAGCCAGTTAATAAAAGAAGGCAAGAAGGACAAAGCCCTTGCCGCCCTCGACTATGCCGAAAAGATGATTCCCTCCTACAATGTGCCTTATGCAGTAGAGAACGGAGCATTGCAAATGGCAGAGGCATACTACCAGTTGGGACTGGCAGAGAAAGGCGACCGCATCATGGATGAACTTGCCAACAAGTCACTGGAATACATGACTTGGTATCTCAGCATGGACGACAACTTGTTTGTCACCACGTCAGAGAACTTCATGTACCATGCCAGCTTGCTCGACGCCGAAGCGCGGTTGATGCAGAAATATAAATCAAAATTGTTCGAGAACTATTCCAAGGAACTCGAGGAGCTATACAACATGTATGTGTCGCGAGTGAAAGGAAAGAAGTAAGAAACGAAGATGTTTATAGAGCAGCCACCGTGGATTTTCCGCGCCTTATACCCTCAAGCCATCTTCCGGATGAGCCCTAAGGAAAAGGCAGTTTATCTGACCTTTGACGACGGACCTATTCCGGAAGTGACGCCCTGGGTACTGGAACAATTGGAGAAGTATGGCATCAAAGCCACCTTCTTCATGGTAGGCGATAACATCCACAAGCACCCTAGAGAATTTCAGATGGTGAAAGAACAGGGGCATCGCCTGGGCAACCATACGTACAACCACATCCGCGGATTCGAATATTCCAATCCAGACTATCTGGCAAATGCCCAGCGACTGGACGAAATGATAGAATCCGAACTGTTCCGTCCCCCACACGGGCACATGGGCTTCAGACAGTATTACACCCTGCGGAAGCACTATCGCATCATCATGTGGGACCTCGTGACGCGCGATTACAGTAAAAAGATGCGCCCGGAACAAGTGTTTGACAACGTGAAACGCTACGTGAGAAACGGCTCCATCATCACCTTCCATGATTCGCTGAAATCGTGGAACAACGGCAATCTCAAGTATGCCCTGCCACGTTCCATCGAATATCTGCAAGAAAAAGGATATGAGTTTAAAATACTATAAACAGTCTTTATCCAAGATACATAAGACATGAAACTTCTCTCCTCCGAAAAAATAAAAGCCGAAGCACTCCGCCTCGGCTTTTCTGCTTGCGGACTCGCCAAAGCGGTCCCTGTAAATCCTGAAACAGCAAAGAACTTCCAACAATGGCTGGCTGATGGCTGCCACGCCGAAATGGCTTACATGGAAAACTACACAGACAAACGATTGGACCCCCGCCTGCTGGTAGAAGGCACGCAAACCATTGTCAGCGTAGCACTCAACTATTACCCGCAAGAACAGATTCCTCCCGGAGAATATCAATTTGCCTGGTACGCCTACGGCAAAGACTACCACGACGTGATGAAAACCAAACTCCACGCCCTGCTGGAGGCCATCGGCGGAGAAGGTCGCGCTTTCTGTGACACTGCCCCGGTGCTGGAACGCTACTGGGCATGTCAAGCCGGGATAGGCTGGATAGGAAAGAACTCCCAACTCATCCTCCCCCACGCCGGTTCATGCTTCTTCCTGGGCGAATTATTCCTGAACTGGGAAGCCGACCGATATGACACACCTTTGCAAAACCGCTGCGGCTCGTGTACCCGATGCTTGGATGCTTGCCCAACGCATGCGCTCGAAGCTCCTTATCGCCTCAATTCGCGCCGTTGCCTCTCTTACATTACCATTGAATACCGGGGTGAGTTTTCGTCCGATACAGGACAAAAAATGGGTAAAAAACTATATGGCTGTGATGAATGTCTACATGCCTGTCCGTGGAATCGTTTCGCAACACCCTGCCACACACCGGATTTCCGTCCTTCTCCCGCCCTGCTAAATATGAAAAAAGAAGATTGGCACCAGCTAAGTGAAGAGCAATACAAAATTCTCTTCAAAGGCAGCGCCGTGAAAAGAGCAAAATACACGGGACTGATGCGAAACATCAAAGCCATCAAAAGAGACTGAAAGAGAATAACTTCCTTCCCCCCAAAGTCCCCTTCGCCAGCTATTAAAAGATGGCTTCTCAGCTATTAACAGTTGACTTCTCAAGTGTTAATACCTGTCGTGATAGGTGTTAATACCTGACAACTCAAGTATTAACACCTGACAAACCGTTTATTAATAGCCTGCACGCGGAATGTAAATACCACAGTTTTAACTACTTACCCGCCAGTAATTCTTTCAACTCCGCCACACCTTCCGAAGCGCCCTTCTGAATCACCTCTATCGGGCGGGAAGAATGTGTATCCACCGGCTTAGGGTCAATGAGATAGACCGGAGCATGCCGGGGCACATAATGCAGCAATCCCGCAGCGGGATACACATTGAGCGATGTGCCGATTATCACAAAAATATCAGCCTTCTCCACTTCGTTGATGGCACGTTCTATCTCCGGAACCGCCTCGCCAAACCACACGATAAAAGGGCGAAGCTGAGAGCCGTCGGCAGCCAAGTCTCCCACCTTCACTTCAAATTCTTCCGGTTTCAGCTCTTTGATGCAACACGGGTTGTAGGGGTCGCGGCTCGAACAAACCTTAGTCAGTTCGCCATGTAAATGGATGATGTGGCTGCTGCCCGCCCGCTCGTGCAGGTTGTCAATGTTTTGCGTCACAATGGTCACCTTATAATCTTTTTCCAGCTCCGCCAACAATTCATGACCGCGGTTGGGTTTCACATCCAACAACTGCTTGCGGCGCTCATTATAGAAATTAATTACTAATTCCGGGTCGCGATAATAGCCCTCGGGAGTGGCGACTTGCTCCACCGGATAGCGGTCCCACAAACCTCCGGCATCCCTAAACGTGCTAATCCCACTCTCGGCGCTCATCCCGGCACCCGTCAAAACAACCAAATTCTTCATATTATCCTCCTATCTTTTATTCAGTTCTTTTACAAATGTAGGCAGAATTCTGCTATAAATGCAATCATACGACTACATTAAGTTGCTAAGCTATAAGAAAATTTAAATGCAAAAAGTAAAATCATTCAAATAAAACCCTTACTTTTGCGACTCATTTTAATTTGCAACTGATTGAAAGCTAAACTCTCCACTGTTTTGCATCAATCTCCAATAAAACATATATGGATAAATTTAGTTATGCTATCGGCCTGGGAATCGGGCAGAACTTGTTAGGAATGGGTGCCAAGGGCCTCGTAGTAGAGGATTTTGCACAAGCTATCAACGATGTATTAAACGGAAACCAAACGGCAATCAGCCACCAGGAAGCACGCGAGATAGTCAACAAATACTTTAAAGAACTGGAAGCTAAAATGAGCGCAGCCGCCATTGAACAAGGAAAAATGTTCCTCGAAGAAAACAAGAAAAGACCCGAAGTGGTAACCCTTCCCAGCGGATTGCAATATGAAGTGATAAAAGAAGGTACAGGCAAGAAAGCAGCCGCCACCGACCAGGTGAAATGCCACTACGAAGGCACGCTCATCGACGGGACACTGTTTGACAGCTCCATCAAGCGCGGGCAACCTGCCATATTCGGCGTAAACCAAGTGATTCCCGGATGGGTGGAAGCATTGCAACTGATGCCCGCCGGTTCTAAGTGGAAACTCTATATCCCCTCCGAACTGGCATACGGCGCACAAGGTGCCGGAGAAATGATTCCTCCCCACAGCACGCTGGTATTTGAAGTAGAATTAATCGAAGTATTATAATATAAATTCTTAAAGCAAAATGAAAAAAGTTAGTATTTTTATGGCAATTGCAGCTGCTGCAAGCCTTGCTTCTTGTACAGCCCAAGCTCCGCAAGCAAATCTGAAAACAGACATCGACTCTCTGTCTTATTCAATCGGTATGGCTCAAACACAGGGTTTGAAGAACTACTTGGTAGGTCGCCTGGATGTTGACACAGCCTACATGTCTGAATTCATCAAAGGTTTGAACGAAGGTGCAGCCAGAACAAGCAAAAAAGATATTGCTTATATGGCAGGTCTGCAAATCGGACAACAGATTAGTAACCAAATGATGAAAGGCATCAATCAGCAACTGTTTGCCGGAGATTCTACTAAATCTATCAGCAAAGAAAACTTCATGGCAGGCTTCATCGCAGGTACTTTGGAAAAAGGCGGCAAAATGACCATAGAACAAGCAAATGCTTATATGCAGACTGCAATGGAAGCTATCAAAGCGAAAGCAATGGAAGAAAAATATGCTGACAACAAAGCTGCCGGTGAGAAATTCCTCGCTGAAAACAAGACTAAAGAAGGCGTGAAGACTACTCCGAGCGGCTTGCAATACAAGATTATCACCGAAGGTAAAGGTGAAATCCCTGCCGACACTTGCAAAGTGAAAGTAAACTATAAAGGTACTTTGATTGACGGAACTGAATTTGACAGCTCATACAAACGTAAAGAACCGGCTACTTTCCGTGCCAACCAAGTAATCAAAGGATGGACCGAAGCTCTGACAATGATGCCTGTGGGCTCTAAATGGGAACTCTACATCCCGCAAGAACTGGGTTACGGTGCAAGAGAATCCGGACAAATCAAGCCGTTCTCTACACTGGTATTTGAAGTAGAATTGCTGGGCATCGAGAAATAAGAGACCCGACACAACCAAGAAATAGAAAAAAGGAAGAGGTGCAAAGAGATTTGCACCTCTTTTTTTGCTATTTCCTCTTTTTTTTCTTCAAAAAGAAGAAGAATTAAAATAAATATCTATATTTGCTTACTATTTGATAACAATTGGAAATTACAATTTATTATTATGGAAAAAATAGACACTCTTGACAGGCAGATTCTGGAGATTATTTCTCAGAACGCCCGTATTCCTTTCAAAGACGTAGCAGCAGAATGTGGAGTATCCCGCGCCGCCATCCATCAACGTGTACAAAGATTGATTGACATGGGCGTCATTGTCGGTTCAGGTTACCATGTTAACCCTAAATCGCTGGGCTACAGAACCTGCACGTATGTAGGAATCAAGCTTGAAAAAGGTTCTATGTACAAAGCCGTGGTGGCAGAACTTCAAAAGATTCCCGAAATCGTGGAATGCCACTTCACCACAGGTCCTTACACGATGCTGACAAAACTGTATGCTTGCGACAACGAACACCTGATGGATTTGCTGAACAACAAAATGCAAGAGATTCCGGGCGTAGTGGCAACGGAAACCTTGATTTCCCTCGAGCAAAGTATCAAGAAAGAAATTCCTATCCGCGTAGAGAAGTAACAGCATGGAGTTTCTCAATGAATATCATCTGTCAGGACTATTCATCGGGATATGTACCTTTTTGATTATCGGCCTTTTTCACCCCGTCGTGGTAAAGGCCGAATATTACTGGGGCACTAAATGCTGGTGGATATTCTTGGTTCTAGGCATTGGCGGGGTGTTAGCCTCTCTCAGCATAGACAATGTAGTGTTCTCCTCCCTCCTGGGAGTCTTTGCATTCTCCTCTTTCTGGACCATCAAAGAGGTTTTCGAGCAAGAAGAACGTGTGAAGAAAGGCTGGTTCCCCAAGAACCCCAAACGGAAATATAAGTTCTAAAACGAAAATCCCTTTTCATTTTCAGGCAAGAAGTTTGCATGTTTCGATAGAAATTACTATTTTTGTCCCCGCATTCAAGAAATTGAATACACCGGACTTGTAGCTCAGTTGGTTAGAGCAACAGACTCATAATCTGGAGGTCCCTGGTTCAAGCCCAGGCTGGTCCACAAAAAGAAGAAGCGTTAATTGCACGAAATCAGGCAGTTAACGCTTCTCTTTTTGTCTGTTTATGATTGCTGCCCACTGCCCCAATCGGCTGTTTTATATGCCTAAAACGCTATTTGTTGACTAATTAAATAGTGTGTAACACACTGACTATCAAAGCAGAAATCCAGTAACAAGAGCAAAAGTTAGATGATACTTACAATGTAAAGCAAAAATTCACCCCCTGACCGAAAAGTAAAGCGGCTATCAACAAGTCCGTTTCCCACTTCTAAGGACTTGACTGAAGACTGTAAAATCAAACGTCTTTATGTTTGAATAATTCATTATATGCCTTGTCAAAGAAGGAAAATACACTTTCCCTCTATCCGAAGCCGAAGAAAACAGTTTATCTTTTGTGCTAAAACTCTCACCGATTTATTAATAAACTTTGGTGGGGTTTATTATAAACATGAACACCGTTTATAATAAACTCGCATATCCCTTTTTTAGGATTTAAACTCGCATTTGTGCCATAAAAAAAGGCTGCAAACCCTATAACGGGTCGCAGCCTTAAGCTATGAGAGAGGTATCTAACTCTTATTTTTGAGGGAAATTACCTATATATTTTGTTGTTATCTTATACTCTTTTATCTCTAAATGCATGGAATAAACCTGCGGATAGCATACAGTGTTTATGTAAGCAGCTTCTTGGGGAAAGTGTCTTTCGACAGGGATAGCATGAGATAAGTTTCGTTTCATTCGTTCTTTTATTTAATAAGGGTTCCGACTACAAATATACAAAATAAAAAGGGCTTTGTCAAGTCTTTGGGATAAAGTTTTTTGCCATCAGCATATCGTCTGGAATATCCTTGACAGAATTTTCATTCTACGGCCAAAAGCAATGTTCCTGCCTCCACTCCGCCAATAGTCCCTGTTTTTATTGCATCGCTTGACTTAGTCCCATTTTGTACCTTTCCTCTTGCTATTCCAGAGATTTTCTTTAATTTTGTCCCTCATCTCACAACGCACCATTTTACCTATATATTTATGAAGAGGCACTACTTTTACATAGCATTTCTCTTATTATTCTGCATCATCAACAAAGGATATTCGCAAGGACTACAATTTTACGGAAACGAAAAACGAATTGCAGAACGCTCCTCTTTCTGTGTTTTCACAGAAGAAAACACTCCCGCTATCACTACGGACAAATTTAAAATCTCTTTTGAATATGCGGTACAAAACATAGAAAGCCCCGGCTATATATTTCTTTTAAAAGATGCCAATGGAGAAACTGCTTTCAACCTCACCTATGTATATGACCCTCAGCAAGGGAACTTCATGTTTGCCCAAGACGGAAAGCAAATTTACTACACCTATCAATATCCCCTCAACAAGCGATACGGTAAATGGATGCCTATCTCGCTCATAATGGATATAAAAAACAACAAAGCTGAAATCAGCATAGACCACAACAAAGCTATTTTGGAAAATATTGGATTGGATAAGAAGACATTCACCCCGCAACTTTTCTTTGGAATGTGCAACCATATTCGGGAAACGGCTTCCTTCTCTATCCGCAATCTCACCGTAAGCAATGACGAAGAAAACTGGTATTTCCCTTTAAACGAAAGCAAAGGAGAAGACGTCCACGAAAGCAAAGGAAAAGTTATCGGCCACGTGACAAATCCCATTTGGCTCATTAATCGTTCCTATTATTGGAAACCGATATTACATTCTTACTCCTCTACTCCCTCCGGATTTGTTTTTGCACCGGAAAAACAGGATTTCTACATATACAATAAAGACTCCATCACCACTTATAATATATATAGCCATCTATCCAAACAAGATTCCTATACACCCGATAAGACGACTTTCCCTATCCGCCTGGGGATGAACTGTTATGATGCTGCCAAAGAGAAAATCTATGCCTACGAGTTGAACGGGTCGGGAACCTTCATTGCAGAGATGAATCCCCAAGCCAGAACGTGGGAAATGATTAATCAAAACAGCATTGATCTTCAAATGCACCACCACAGCAAACTCTTCAATCCTCAAAAGCAACAGTTTCTCTTCTTCGGAGGATATGGTAATCGCCACTATTACAACACCTTTATAACCTATAACCTATTGCAGAACCGCTGGGATACTCTCCACTTTTCAGGGGATGAGATTCCGCCCCGTTTCTTTGCAGGTATAGTCATGAGCCCTGATAATAAACATGCTTATATCTATGGCGGAAAAGGGAATAAAATCGGGGACCAGAATGTAGGGATTCAATATTACTATGACCTCTACCAATTAGACCTCGAAGCAAAGCAGATTAAAAAACTATGGGAACACAAGGCTCCCGCAATCAATCGCGTTCCAACGAGGGACATGATACTTTCCGAAGATAAAAAATACATCTATCTACTAGCCTATCCCGAATACCAGCCCCAAACTCTCTTACAACTCTATCGCCTTTCTATCTCTGACGGCAGTTACGAAGCCTTAGGCGACAGCATTCCTCTCACTTCAGAAGAAATAGCGACCAATGCCAATTTATATTTTAACAAGGAACGGGAAGAGTTCTATTGTGTCATTCAGGAATTTGAAAAATACGGGCAATCCGCCACACGCGTTTATTCACTCTTGAATCCGCCGGCTGCAAAGACCGCAGTAACGTTATACGATAAGGAAGCAAACAACTCCGGCAAATCATCTATATGGTTCTATTTTCTACCTATATTGTGTCTTGGTGTAGCGGGAGGTATCTTTATTATTGCAAAGCAACGAATCAAGAAAAACAAGCTTCGGAGAAAGGCTGTTGCCTCAGCTGAGAAAAGTATGATTTCCAGTATAGAACAAACGTCGGCAACGCCCTCCGCCACAGAGGAAAGGGTCGAAGAGGACGATATAAAAGAAGCCTCTCTACCAAATATAATCACTAGCCGCAAAAACAGTATTTCCCTTTTCGGAACCTTTGCAATTATAGATAGAAATGGACGGGATATAACTTATATGTTCAGTCCGAAAATAAGATACATATTCCTATACATCCTGATAAACAGTATGGCAAAAGGCGGAATATTGTCCGCGGATATGAACAATCTATTCTGGCCCGACAAACCGGATGATAAAATAAAAAACCTGAAAAACGTGACTATCAGCCATCTGCGCAAAACCTTGCAAGAGTTGGAAGGTATCGAACTTACCCATCACAAGGGTTATTTCAAATTATCGCTTACGGATGAATGTTATTGTGATTATCAACGTTTCTTCTCCCTGACCGACGGCATGACACGTGCTCCCCAAACGGAAAGCGACATTATGGAATTGCACGACATCCTTGTAAAAGGAAAGTTTCTAAATACAATTGAAGACAGTTTATTCGATTATCCAAAACAACAAACGGAATCATTTACAATCTCGCTATTAACCGAACAGATACATACATTCTATAAAAGTGGAAAAAACTCTGCAACCATACGTATCTGTAATATTCTGTTTGCCATAGATCCTTTATCCGATATAGCTATGACTTATGCCGTATGTACTTATCGACGGCAAAGCAGATCAGACAAAGCTATACAACTTTACGGTCTTTTCGCTAAAGAATACAGGAAGATTATGAATGAGGATTATCCTATAGTTTACGATGAAGTCCATACTGACAATATCAGGCTATAATGATAAGGCGAATATGGCAAGATACTCCAAGTTTCTCTCATATCCGCCTTATCTATACTGAAAACAACCTATTATTTAGATATATCAGAATAAATTAAATTCACTTACTGTAACATGAGGTCCGCCATTAACAGCTGTAATAGTTAGTTTTAAAAAGCGGCCTACAGTAGCCTCAAGTAGGAAAGAGCGATATTCTCCACTTGCGGGAATATCTTTAAACTCCCCTACATTAGTCCAACTTTGACCATCGTCACTCACTTCAAGTACAACAACCTTTGGACCATCAGCTCCTTCTTTACGTGCTTGAATAGCGAAGCCTTGAATATAAGTGGACTGCCCCAAATCAAAGGTTATCCAATGGGGCGGCTGCGGATGGCTTTGTTCCCACGCCGTACTCCAGAATGTATTTATGGTGCCATCTATGCACGCTTCCTTCAATCCACCATTTCCCCAGTCTCCCTCTTTTGGCTCTTCGGATGAAGCTGCTAATACAGTCCACCCTGTGCGATCGAGCAATTCCATATTACTGGCATCCACAGCACCACGGCAGAGAAAATAAATTGTTTGGCAGCAATGGTCTGCTGTTCCACCTTCTACAGAAACAATGCTAACCGGCAACAAATATTCGGTAAATGGTTCTATGTTTCCTTTCGCATTGATTGTCACACTAATCGGTTCAGACTCTACTTGACCAGCTCTAATCACCGTTGATGAAGCAATGGTATAAGCGCTGGACGGAAGCACAGGATAATTTGTTCCTTTAGTGGCATTATACTCAACCACTTTATCAGGGTCGGCCTCCAAATATACGGTTGCATCGGCGGGCAGCCCGGCCGGGTTCAAATCGGGGTAATGCTTAGGCGTAACTTTTACAGTAAAAGTATTAACATACGGCTCATCTTCAATATAGAAATTGACTTTCACCAATGCTCCAGCATTGGGAATATAAATGGTATCACTACTGTCACTATCGCTGCAAGCGGATAAAATGAACAATATCCCCAGCGAGCAACATATTAATTGAATTATATTTCGTTTCATTTCTCTGTTTTTTAAATGTTCATATTACTCCCAGCCCGGATTATTGGGCAATAGGTTGGGATTCATTGTAGTTTGATCTATCGGTAACGGATGCAGATAAAGTTTATCATCCCATTTCCGGGCTTGTTTATCAGGATAAACAATCATATATCCATCCCCATTCACGCTACGCGAAAAATCCCCATAAGCCTCTTTCAACTGGTTCGAAACCTTCATACCCAACATGGTTTTCGGATTTTCCAGCAACTTGCCGGCTTTCCAGCGCACAATATCATCCCAGCGGAAGCCTTCTCCCAATAATTCCACTGCACGCTCACGGCGGATTTCATAAAGAAGCGGTGTCAGTTCATATCCATAGTCGGGCCAGTTGGGATCTTCAAAACCGATTTCTATTGTCAAATGAGGCATATCTACCCGGTCTCGCAACTCATTGACGGTAGCATCTAACACCTTCTGGTCACATTCGCCTAATTCGGCTTTGGCTTCAACATAATTCAGCAAGACCTCTGCATAACGGAATATGAAAACATCGAGAGTAGACAGACCGATATTCCATTGTTCCGGGTCCGGTGAATGGTATTTCATCACATGGTAACCGGTAGTACAGTATTTAGTATCCAACGAGGGCAATGCATTAAAAGAGGGAGTGCCGTCCGCCAATAATTTATAAGGCAGATGGGGGTTATCTATACTCTGAGCCAGACGTGGATCACGCTTGGCGAGTTCATCCACAGGCATACCGGCTTCGCTGCCATACGTGGGGCTAACGGCGGTAGGCAAACCATCGGCACACAGATATTGTTCAAACATCGCCCGGCTCATTCCCGTATAAGACTCCTCCATTTGGCGGGTATTATTATGCATCAGTAGTTTAGCTTCATAAACACGGGGCATGATACATTCACTATTACCCGAGAGATCTTCCTGGATAAACAGATTGTAATAATCGGTTTCCGGTTTCTCGTTACGCCAGATTTCATACCTGCCACTATCTATTATCTCCCAGGCAGCATCGGCAGCCTCACGAAACAAATCGTCATAATCGCCCAATCCATGATATTTACGATAAGAAGCCTCATACAAGCATACCCTCGACTTGAATGCCAGGGCGGCAGCTTTATGTATTCGTCCCACAGGAACAGAACCAGCTTCCTGCAAATGCTCGATAGCAAAATCCAGGTCCTCCAGAACATGTACAAACACATCCTTACGGTTGTCGCGTCCTTTGTAAAGCTCTTCCGAGTCTATGTTCAGTTCGGTTTCATACCAAGGAACATCACCAAAACGCCTCATCTTATAAAAATACTCCCATGCCCGGAAAAAGCGTACGACCGCTACCTGGCGATTAATATTCTCTTCATTTCCGGATACACGTGTATAGCGTGCCATGAAATAATTGGCAGAACGGATATTTCCCCAGTCACCACTACTCCAACCACCCCCGGCTGTAGGAATAGTTTCCTGATTGAACAACCAAGTATTTGGTTTTTCGTTCACGTAGCAATCTGACTGATCATCAGCTCCCGGTCCCTGCGCTCCTGGCAAAATTCCATAGAAACCGTTAGCAAAAAGCTCAAGGTCTTGTTCACTCTTCCAGAAGTTTTCATCCGAAACCGAATCTTCCGGATATAAATCCAACATATCTGTGCATGAAGTGGATACCGATACACAAAATAATGCTGCAATCATGTAGATATTTCTTGTTTTCATAAGTACTCTGATATTTAAAGTGTTATATTCAAACCGAATGAAATGGATTTTTGTAGTGGATATGTACTGACACTTACCGTTTCGGGGTCATAAATGTCAAAGAGGTGATCGAATGTCAATAAGTTCTGCCCGCTTATATAAACACGTATATTATCTATTTTCCATTTTTCCAGCAGTGATTTCGGCAATGTGTAACCTAAAGTCAAATTCTTCAGACGAAGATAGGAAGCATCTTGCAAATACCGGGTTTGAGTCACACGGTTTCCCGTAACATTATCGTAAGTAGAACGAGGGAAGTAGGCATTGCGGTTATCTTCCGTCCAACTATCCAGTGCGTGGGGGAAGGGTACGTGCCATTCATTGCCAAAGCCCCAAAACTGATTGCCTCCCAATACTACATCTTTCTTTCCGACTCCCTGAAAGAAGATGCTTAAGTCAAAGCCTTTCCACTGTGCATCCGCCTTGATACCATAGCAGTAGCGGGGCTCGCTGTTGCCAATCACCTTGCGATCTCCGGGGTCGTCTAGCGTATTCTTACCGTATGATATTTTCTTATCACCATCCAAATCTTTATATTTCACGTCTCCGGGATACCATTCACCACCATAAATTTCGGATTGGTCGGCATGGGCGGCCACTTCTTCCTCACTCTGGAATAAGCCTTCCGTCACAAATCCCCAGATTTCCCCCCATCTTCTGCCTGCGTAATTCTGTGCATCATCGCCACTGAACAATAGTTTTTCCGGATTATTAAACTTAGTGATTTTAGCCTTATAGTCGGACAATACCAGGCTGACGTCGTAGGAAAAGCCATTTTCAAGGCGGTCTCTCCAGCCAATGTTCAATTCCCAACCGGTGGTCTTCAGGTCGGCGGTATTAGCTTGCGGAGTGCCTGTGCCCAACACTGCGGGCAGTGGAGCGCCGTTAGTCACCATGTCATACGTCATGCGCTGATACCAATCAAAAGTGCCATACAAACGATTATTCAATGCTACCCAATCTAATCCAAAGTTCATTTGACGGACAGTCTCCCAAGTCAGCACAGGACTGACAATACCACCGGGAGTCACACTGGCTATTTTTTTGCCGTCTACCAGATACCCCATTTCCCCATTGGCTCCCATCGTTGAGATGTAAGGATAGTCACCCCCTACCGACTGACTACCCAGAGAACCATAAGAAAGACGGAACTTCAATTCATCCACATATTTCTTGGCTCCTTCAAAAAAAGCTTCGTTCGAGACACGCCATGCTAAGGAGAAAGACGGGAAAAAAGCAAACCGATTATCTTTGGGGAATTTGGAAGAGCCGTCATAACGCCCATTCAACTCCAACAAGTAACGTTCATCATAATTGTAATTGATACGTGCAAAATATCCCATGGTCGCCCAGGCATGTTCACCGCTACCATTATACTTTTCACCATACGCCATACCCAAAGAAGCTATATCCTGGCTGATCAGGTTCTGACGTTCCGCATCAAACCAACGATAATCTTTCCGTTCATAATTATAACCGGCAAGTAACGTCACATTGTGTTTCCCAAAGCTATGATTATAATCACTATAGAAATTAAAGGTCTGATAATAGTTATCGTCCGCAGTATATTTCACCGTACTGGGAGTTATATGCGGGAAAAGCGTAGTTACTTCAGGATTGGCATAATGTTCTATGATTTCCTTTCCATGATACTTCTTGTTCAACATATACATATTGAAAGTATAATCCATATTGATGTTCCATCCTTTCAGAGGATTGATTTTCATACTTCCAGTAAGCCACAAGTCGTTTTCTTTATGTACCCGACTACCGGAAAGAGCTTGAGTAGCTACCATATTTGTCCAGCTGCCTTGTCCGGAGTAGTTTCCATCGGGATGGTAAACCGGCATGAAAGGACGAAGATCGGCACCATAAAAAGCAGCCTCCATATCATTCTGGTTATGTCCGTAAGGAGTATCATGCAGGGTATTGTTATAGTTGATTTTCATACCTATCTGCAACCATTTACTTATTTGCGAGTTCACATTGAGAGCGACATTGAAACGGCGATATTCATCATCATAATGTTTCAATTGTCCTTCCTGATCCATAAAACCTACCGAACCATAATAATTGGTCTTTCCCGTGCCACCATTAATAGACAGTGTATATTGTTGCATCAAAGTTGTAGTTTTACGGGTTTCTTTAATCCAATCGGTATTACCACAATATAAATACTTATCGGGATTGGAAGGGTCGATAAACACCGGCAGATTATGCTTGGGGTCGGTGTAGTAAGCATAGATATGATCCATATAGTTCTGGTCATAATAATCGCCGCCTCCCGAATTACGATTAGTTAGATTATGGAAATTAGCAAAAGTCCACGAATCCATACACTCAGGAATCTTCGTCGGGCTGTTTAATGACCAATTACTGGAGAAAGAAACTTTTGCATTTTGGTCTTTTCCTTTTTTCGTTGCAATCAATACCACACCATAGGCTGCCTGCGTTCCATAGATAGAAGCAGAAGCTGCATCTTTCAATACCGAAACACTTTCCACATCAGCAGGATTAATCAAATTGGGGTCCATCTGCACGCCATCTACCAATACCAAGGGCCCGGCAGAGTTTATAGAAGTAGTACCCCGTATATTGAATCCATATCCTTTTCCGGGAGAACCATTATCAGCCGATATATTGAGATTACCAATCATACCTTGCAATCCCTGGCTCAAATTCGTAATAGGACGACTTTCCAGTACATCGGACGAGACACTGGCTACCGCCCCCGTCAGATTCACTTTCTTCTGCATACCATAACCCACTACCACCACTTCATCTAAAGTTTTGCTATCCTCTTCCAAAGTAACCACTAAATTGTTTTGGCTATCTACGGTAACGACTTTACTGATATACCCGATAAAGGAAATCTCAAGTTTATCGCCTTTTACAGCTTCAATTGTAAAGTTTCCGTCGAAATCGGTTATAGCTCCCTGATTCTTTCCGATAATACGCACGGTAGCTCCAAGCAGATTTTCACCACTTTTATCAATGACCCTCCCTTTAACAAGAATATTCTGCTGCGTAACGGCGGTCTTATCCACTAACATAGCAACACTCCCGGAAGCAAGGCATGTCTGAAAGCCCATACCGGCGAGAAGGACGATAAGTCCGGAAGCTCTGACGGCTTTTTCTACAACTCCAAGTTTTTTCATACACATGTTTTTCAATTTTAGTATTATTAAAAATATCTGCAGGACATATCTCCCGCTAAGGTTCCAAAACATCAGCAAATCTATTAACCCTGTATTAAAAAGGTGATTAAGCAATGATTAACGAGGACGTTAACCCTGCTATTTATTTATTAACCGTTATTTATTCGAGATGGAATTAAGACAGCGAATGCCGACCGAGGATTTACAAAGAAATTCCACTATTAATATACACACTAATCCCTATTTAATCCGATTACTAACTCTCTTTTCTTAATTTTGCCTGCGGTTCTGAAACACACACATATCTATTTCTTATATTTATTAATTAAACGACCATGAAATTAAAAAAACTATTTCTTGCTGCCGGACTTACCGCGGTAGCTACAGTATCAGTAACAGCTCAAAAAGCACCTGAGCCTTGCGGCTTGGTTCCCAGTGCCCGCCAGATAGAATGGTATAATCGTGAAATCATTGCTTTCTTCCACTTCGGTATCAATACTTTCGAAGACTTTGTCAATGAAGGAGACGGAAAAGCATCCACAGCTATATTTAACCCTACTGCATTAGATTGCGAACAATGGATGCGAACCCTGAAGTCGGCCGGCATCCCGGCAGCCATCCTCACGGCTAAACATGCCGATGGCTTTTGTCTTTGGCCGAGCAAATATACCGATTATTGCGTGAAAAACTCCACTTGGAAAGGCGGGAAAGGTGACGTAGTACGCGAATTTGTAGATGCCTGCGAAGAGTATGCTATCAAAGCCGGCATTTATCTGGGTCCACACGATCGTCACGAACACCTGAGACCGGATTACACTACGGAGAAATATAAGCAGTATTATGCCGCACAGTTGGAAGAACTGATGAGTGACTACGGCAAGATATGGGAAACCTGGTGGGACGGTGCAGGAGCTGATGAGCTTACCACCCCTCTCTATACCGATTGGTATAAAATAGTGCGCGGGAAACAACCCGACTGCGTAATCTTCGGAACTAAGAATTCTTATCCTTTCGCTGATGTACGCTGGATGGGAAATGAATCCGGAAAAGCAGGAGACCCTTGCTGGGCAACCACGGACTCCGTTGCTATCCGCGACGAGGCAGCCTACTATCAGGCACTGAATGAAGGCATATACGATGGCGATGCTTATGTGCCTGCCGAAACAGACGTATCCATCCGCCCCAGTTGGTTCTACCACGAGGAAGAAGATAGCCGGGTAAAAACAGTGAAAGAGTTATGGGACATTTATTGCACCTCCGTAGGACACAATAGCGTATTGCTACTCAACCTTCCACCCGACCGTAGAGGATTACTTCATACAAAAGATTCCTTACATGTTGCTTTACTGAACCAAGGCATCCGTGAAACTTTTAGCAAAAATCTCTTAGCAGGCAGTCGTGTCCGTGCTACCAATAACCGTGGAGGCAAGTTTGATGCCAAATATCTAATAGACAATGACAAGCAAACTTACTACGCCGGACGCGATGGAAACACAAAGAGTGATATTACTTTCACGTTGTCCCGCTCCACTACTTTCGACTGTCTCATGATAGAAGAAGTCATCGAACTAGGTCACCGTACTTCGCGTTGGAGCGTAGAATATTCCAATAATGGCAAAGAATGGACATCTATCCCCGAAGCTACCGGCAAACAATGCATCGGATATAAATGGATTGTACGGTTTGCCCCGGTAATAGCCAGGTACGTACGCCTTCGCATCGAAGACGGACGCGCTTGCCCCGCTATCCATAGCTTCGGAATATACAAACAAGCTGAAATACTTAAATAAAACAACTACTATGTATAAAACAAAAAGCATCATACTATCCGGTATATTCGCCTTCTGCCACCTCTGCGCCACAGCCCAAAGCATAGACCCGGGACAAGCCTATGAAATACATACTCTAAACGGGCTTGTGATGGATAATCAGGAAAGCGTGGACGCGGGTTCCAAAATATTCATTTCCAAACGTGTTCCCGGTAAAGAATCGCAGATATGGCAGTTCATCCCCATAGAAAAAGATATTTATTGCATAGTCAGCCCCCTTTCCCAACAAGCTATCGACAACGGTGGAGAAGGAGCCGTGGAACGGAGCATCTTGCAATGGAGCCATGATTCGAGTAACTCCAACCAGCGATGGAGAGTGAATCGGCAAGCCAATGGAAACTATGTTTTCACCAGTGTGGCAAGCGGATATAACCTGGGCTTCCCTGATGCCGGCCTGGTGGGAGAGCCTGTTTTTCAGCTGAAACCGGACGTTCATCCATCCAATCAGCAGTGGACGCTGGTCAAATCGAATGTGAAAGTAAAGGTCGACCCTTTGAAAACCAAAAGTAATAATGACTGGGAGAACCAAAGCATCTTTGCCATCAACAAGGAGGACGGACATGCCACCTTCATCCCTTTTGCCAATGTGGAAGAGATGAAAGCAGACCCTGCCTATCGCCATCCCTGGAAACGGACCCGTTCCAGCCGTTATATGTTACTCAACGGTAATTGGAAATTCAAGTGGGCGAAGCAACCCGAAGATCGTCCTAAGGATTTCTATAAACCCAATTATGACGTATCCGCATGGGCTGAAATCCCTGTTCCTTCCAACTGGGAGATGCACGGCTATGGCACACCCATCTATACCAATATCACTTATCCATTCCGTAATAATCCACCCTTCATACAAGGACAACGCGGCTACACGGTAGAGAAAGAGCCTAACGCGGTGGGAGCCTATCGCCACGACTTCACTTTACCTGCCGACTGGTCGGATAAGGAAGTGTTTATCCATTTCGACGGCGTATATAGCGCCATGTATCTGTGGATTAACGGAAAGAAAGTGGGATATAGCCAGGGGGCCAACAATGACGCCCGTTTCAATATCACCCGCTATGTACATCCGGGCAAGAATCAGTTGGCGGTGAAAGTCTACCGTTGGTCGGACGGCAGCTATCTGGAAGATCAAGATATGTTCCGTCTGAGTGGAATCCATCGCGACGTGTATCTTGTAGCCAGCCCCAAAGTACATTTACGTGACTTGCATCTGACTTCCATTCTCAGTCCCCGCTACGATAAAGCCGAGCTGCATGTAAAAAGCAAAATCAAGAACCATGGAAAGACCCTCCGGAATGCTTCTGTACGCGTATCCTTACTCGATGAGACGGGAAGAAACCTTAAACAGTTCACCACGGAAACCGGTACTCTGGCAGCCGGAAAAGAGATAACCCTAAACAGTAAGGGAAGCATTCGCGACCCCAAACTATGGAGTGCGGAGACTCCTTATCTGTATACCGTCCATGTAGAATTGCTCGATGAACAAGGGAAAGTGACCGAAGCTACTACCCAACAATACGGTTTCCGTCGTATAGAAATCCGTAACAACAAGGTATATATTAACGGTATGTTGACTCTCTTCAAAGGAGCCAACCGCCACGATATTCATCCCCAATACGGAAAGGCAATCCCCGTAGAAAGTATGATTGAAGACATTCTCCTGTTCAAGCGCCATAACTTAAACACCATCCGTACAAGCCATTATCCCAACGACCCGAAAATGTACGGGCTATTTGATTACTACGGACTCTACGTCATGGATGAAGCCGACCAGGAGTGCCACGGGAATATGTCACTCACCGATAATCCCAGCTGGGAAGCGGCATTCGTCGACCGTATGGTACGTATGGTGGAGCGCGACAAGAATCATCCATCCGTCATCTTCTGGTCATTGGGAAATGAGTCCGGCGGAGGATGCAATGCAGTAGCAGAATACAAAGCAGCCAGAGCCATCGACGACCGTCCTATCCACTATGAAGGTATGAATGATATTGCAGACATAGATTCGCGCATGTATCCTTCTATTGAAAGTATGATAGCACAAGATAAAGAGCCGCGAAACAAACCCTACTTCTTGTGCGAATATGCCCATGCCATGGGAAATGCCGTAGGCAATCTCGAAGAATACTGGGATTACATTGAATATCAGTCCGAGCGGATGATTGGCGGTTGCATTTGGGATTGGGTAGATCAGGCACTAAATAAACCGGGTGAACCCAAAGACCACCTTTACTTTGGCGGTAGCTTTGGCGACACGCCCAATGACAACGATTTTTGCTGTAACGGACTCGTCACAGCCGACCGCCGCATTACTCCCAAGCTACTGGAAGTAAAGAAAATATATCAGTACATTTCCTTCAAGATGAATGATAAAAACAGTGTGGAATTGCACAACCGTTACACGGTTTATAACATGACACACTTCAATCTGCACTATACCCTTGAAAAGAATGGCAAGATAATAAAAGAAGAAGAATTCGGTCTGCCGGATGGAAAACCGAACGAACGCCGTACGATCCATGTTCCGATGGAACGTTACCTGACCGACCCGAATGCAGAATATTTTGTGAATTTTGAAGTAAAGCTGAAACACGACTGCTTGTGGGCTCCGGCAGGCCATGTAGTAGCAACCGAACAGTTTGCTCTAAATAAAAAAGAGAATAAGCCCGCTGAAATCACTGCTGATACTCCTGGCAACGAAGCGCTGAAAGCTTACGAAGAAGAACGTCGTTACGTACGTTTTGAAAACAATGCCTGTGGAGCCTCATTCGACATGGCTACCGGACAAATGATTGGACTGCGCTATGGTGAACAAGAAATATTGCATCGGCAGCAAGGTCCTGAATTCAACTGGTATCGTTCCATCAACAATGATCCCCGCAAGTGGACCCCTACTCAAATCAAACTCCAGGACTTCACGTGGACACAGGCCGAAGATAAGAAATCCGTAAAAGTAATCACCGGGTTGGAAGCTATCGTAGGAAAAACGAATATTCCGCATACCATAACCTACACCATTCATGGAAACGGTGCTATTGATATAGAGGCCAGTTTTAAAACCGGTCCCGATTTTAATCTGCCGCGCCTGGCTCTGCAAACCAGTCTCAACCCCGCTTTGCAGAAGGTCACCTGGTTCGGACGTGGTCCTATTGAAAATTATCAGGATCGTAAGAATGCAGCTTACGTAGGGTTATATTCTACTACCGTAGAAAATATGCGTGAACATTATGTACGTACCCAGAGTATGGGAGAACGATGCGATTCCCGCTGGTTGACACTAACGGACAACAATGGAAAAGGCATCAAAATTACTCCAGAGGGTACCATTGACTTTTCAGCCCAGCATTACACCGACCGCGAATTGTGGCAAGTGAAGTATGGGCATAATCTTGACAATATCCGTCGTTCGGAAGTAATATTGAACTTGGATTGCGTACAACGCGGACTGGGTAACGCCAGCTGCGGTCCGGGTCCACGTCCCAAGTATGAGATAAAGAAAGATAGTGTATATACGTATACTTTCCGTATGGAAGGAATCTAATAATTACTACCAAATACAGCCTATCAGCTTGCTTATGAGATGCAATGTTTCCTGAATGCCTGATAAGCATAATCCCAGTAAAATAGCTTCAAAAAAGATACTTTACTGGGATTATCTTTATAGGAATATAGACAACAATTATTCTGTTCCCCCACCCCTTTCTATCGTATACGAACCTAATGTGTTCTTTGTATAATGGTAGGCATAGATAGTATTTTCATCTTCAGATACACAGAATGTTAGGAAATACTCCCCAGGCAATTTATATATAGCGACGGGGTCAATAGTATGCCACTATGCAAATTACAGCAACCATATAAAACCCATGTTCAACAGATTAACTATAAGTATTTATAGTATAAACTATGATGAATCAACCCTGGTTTGATTAAGCATCATTAAAGGCTCACACTTGTGAACAAATAGGCTCTCAGTTGTGAGCTAATTTATCCACAATTGTGAACATATCAGCTCACAACTGTAAGCCCTTTCAAAGTAGCTATGGAGAACATACAAAGCATAGGAAGTGAATGTACTATAGAGGGAAGGAAAATAGGAGAAAGACTGCTATTTATAGCATGTTTTATGGCACTTTGCACAACTTTGTACGCATTTTCATGGTTTTTGCACAGGTTTTACATGGTTTTTGCATGTTTTTCGCATTGATCGGCATGCTCTGCCATGTTCTTCAAGAGCTTTAGTCTCAAAACAGCTATTATATTAATAATGAACATAATACAACATAGAAGAAGAGGATTAATCTAACAAAATAAGTAAATTTTAGAGTGAGAGCAACCATTTGCTCTCACTCTGCTCTCACTCTGCTCTCACTCCTGTAATACCGATGAACAAATGGTTTCAGGAAAAAGTGAGACCGTGATAGTAAAAGGTGCAAAACTCATGGGAGGGGAGAATAGGCAAAGAAGTCCACATCCACATATCCTCCCGTCGACTTCGTCGCATAATTGAAAATGGCAAATCTCGTTCCCATAAAGAGTTTCATATAATCGAATCGCATCCTGAAATCCGTGCCTATCTTTGTCCAGTCCTTATTATCGAAGCTATAGTAGAAGGTGGCAAGGTCCTTGTGTTGTTTGTCTTCATAGAAATTACAGTCGATGCGCAGATAAATCATGTTCTGCTGTATTTCAATGCGTTCTTTCTCTTCGACTTCCACTCCACAGACCTTTTTTCCGTGGTCGTTGTCCAGGTCCACCACATTGGTAGACATCGTCAGGAACTTATTGGGTCCTTCCATCACTACAGACAAGAGTCCTGCATGACCATTGAAAGCACTGAAACCGGCTACGTCGCCGTCTGCCATCTCCGTTATATCCAGTGCCACTACTCCGCTACACCGGGGACCCTCCATGCGCTGGCTAATGGTATTGGGAGCTAGATAGAGATTGTCGACTACACGACTTGTCTTTAGTCTGAGGAAGCCGGGACGTTCCGTCAAAGACCATGCTTCATTCACAGGATTATGATTCCATTGCCAGTTCATCTTCAAGTGTGAGTCGCTGAAATCGTCGCTTACCACTAACGGAGTCTCGGCGTATCCTTGCACGGGCTTCTCCATAACTAAAGGTACGTGCCCGTTTTCATCTCCCAGCATAGGCCATCCGTCTATCCAGCGGCAAGGCATTAATGTGGGTACGCGTCCTATTCCCCCACGGTCCTGAAATATCATCCCATACCAGTTGCCATCTTTGGCATCGACAATAGTTCCTTGCCCTACGCCTCCGTAGGTGTCGAAATCATCTTCTAATATGACTTTCTTTTCATACGGTCCCGTAATCTTGTCGGCACGATAGCATACTTGCCGGCGAAGACCGTTTTGGGGCCAGGAAATCATAAGGAGGTAATACTTCCCGTTGTGTTTCACCACCCGGCTACCTTCCAATAATCCGGTTTCCGTCTCGTCCCTTTCGAAAACTTTCATATCCACTCCACCCGGTTTCACATCCGAGAGGTCGCTCTTCAGCTCTCTTAAAGAACCGGTCCCGAAGAAGACGTACACCCTGCCGTCGTCGTCAAAGAACAGAGAAGAGTCATGAAAATGCTGCATACGCGTCAGCAATTCCCATTTTCCGGCAGGGTCGGTTGCCGTATAAATATACGAGCGGTAGGGATCGTCATTGGGCGAAAACAGTGCGTAGTATTTCCCATCGTGATAGCGGAGAGAAGTTGCCCATTGCCCGCGTCCATATACAGTGCCGTCAATTAAGTCATAATTAGGAGTATCTGTCAGTTTATCAAATATATAACTGATTATTTCCCAATTCACCAGATCTTTGGACCTCATAACAGGCGCACCGGGCATCAAGTGCATCGTAGTGCTCACCATGTAGAAATTATCTCCTACCCTGATTACGTCCATATCCGGCACGTCCGCATTAATCACCGGGTTGGTGAAGGTAGCAGGCTCCGAAGGTGTTTTACAGCTTCCACAAAGGATAAAAGCCACTATAAACGAGAATATCTTATTCATTTCTAAAAAAGCGCTATTAGGTACTGTAAAAAGAGTTATCTGCATGGTTCCATTTCTTCGCAGAAAGAAGAGAAACCATGCAGATATTCATTTCACAGGCAAGTGAATACTCCTATTTCTTTCCCGCCAGTCCGTCGGCAAAGCCTGCGTACGTGTGCTTGCGGTTATAATTCAAATCCCACAGTCCGATAGGTTGTCCTTTCCGCCAGTAAGAATTTTCGGCATCGGGACTGTCCGTTATAGCCCACGCTGTGATGCCGTATTGTTGGGCGGCAGGAATAATCTCCAGATACTTCTGTACGATGAACTTGTAGTAGTCCGCCATAGCTTTATGTTGTTCTTCGGTCATATTCACCGTCTTCACTTCATTGCCGTTAGCGTCTATGTAGCCCATGTCGAGCTCGGAAATCTTAATCAGCTTGCCCGAAGCTGCCAGCAGTTCGAACATCTTCACCACATGTTCTTCTTTCTTCTGCTGCGTGTCAGAATTGGCATAGCAAGAAACGTGCATCTGCGTGCCGATACCGTCAATCTTCGTCACGCCGTCAGCCTCCCATTTTTCTATCCAATGAATCAAGCTCTTCACTTTCTTATTATTATCCCAGTCCGATTCGAGGTTGTAGTCATTGATAAAGAGCTTCAAGTCCGAAGGATTGCCGCCATATTCAGCAAAGTATTTACGTGCCAGCCCAACGACAGTGCGTACATAGCCTTCGCTTCCCAGGTAGTCTTGCCAATAGAAGTTTTTCTGGGCATCTTCTTCGGAAACATTTTTAGCCGATTGCAGCACATAGAAGCCTTCGCCATCGTTGCCTCCGCCGGAGATAGCTTCGTTCACTACATCCCACGTTGTGACATTGCCTTCACAAGCTTCCATCATACCTTTTATCCACTTGTCCATAGCCCAGGTGAGAGTATCTGCTTTTTCCTCCGGAGTCTGCTCAATGATGATGTCACCGCCTGTCTCCTCCACTTCCTTCTTAAACGAAAGATTGTCGAAGTAGAAAGAAGTAGCCGTCTTGCCCAGATTAAAGGACACCGCACCCAGCCCTATCAAATCGGCATTGATGGTGACGGTGGCTTTGAAAGTCTGCCATTCGGTGGTTACATTGATGTCTCCAAACATCTTCCAATATAAATAAGCACCGGGAGTTGTTTGCGCCTGTGTACCGAAAGAAGTCGGCACATCTGCACGGACGTCCACGCTAAATTCGTATGTCTCGCCTTCCACTGCCTGGGGAGAGAAGAAGAATATAAACTGAGCTCCGTAGTCATTCTCCTGTATGGCTGGATTGGTCACCTTTACAGCACGGCCTTTGCCGTCAGAGCCTTGTCCGGCAGCGGTGTATTCCATAGTAGCCGCACCGTTCTTCTGATAGTTGGCTTCATTACCTGCTTCAAAATCGCCGTCGGCAATCAACTCTACCAACTTAATTCCTCCGCCTCCGCCAGCGCTGTATCCTTCGCCGTCTTCCGAAACATTCTCAAAGTTATTCGACCAGCTCCGCCAGCCATTGATATTTCCTTCTTCAAAGTCGCCGTTGTGCACCAGGTTGTCCGAAGAACCGGCAGCGGTCACTGATACATCGTCGATATAAACTTTTCCCACGAACTTGCCAAAGTTAAGAGCTATCTTATTAGTTGTTCCATCGCCGGGAGTAAACGGGAAGCTAACAGAAGTCCATTCAGTCCCCACAGAGAACGAACCCGGATAGCCTTGTGAATCTCCCTGCGTGTATACCTCTATCGCCGTCTCTTCCGTAGCCTTAGCTTTACAGGTAAGTGTATAAGTGACGCCTTGTGACAGCACGTTGTCAAAGGTGTAAAACACTTGCGCATCCCATACATTCCCTTGCTCTGCTTCATTGTGCAGGACGAGGCAATAGCCTCCGTTGCCTCCTGCCCCTCCTCCCGGAATCACCGTCGGAGCTATGAGGCTGTTCAGATAGTCGGGTCGTTGCTGTGAATGCCAAGCCAATGTGTGCCCATAGATGGTCAATCCTGCGCCCTTTGCTTTTTCTACCAGAGAGGCTACTTGCGAGAAATCCATCGAACCATCATCCTTTACGCAGGCATCATACTTCATGGCGTTGCCGAAGGTTATTTCATCGTAGTTAGAACTAGCGAGTGCATACACTAGTTCGCCTTTCAGGAATTCATCGCCATTGACGCCGCCTCCTAACTTAAAATTAGGATAGGCAGCGCGGTCTATATACGTCTTTAGCGCATCATAAGCATTGAGATACTCATATTCCGCCAGTTTCTCGGGTTTTTCTGTGGTGTACTCCACCAAGTCGGCATCCGCGCAGGAAGCCAGCATTGCCGGCAGAGCCACCGCAAATAAGAGTTTATTATAGTATTTCATATTCATCTCGATTTAAAGATTAATTAGCCTGATATGTGGGAACAAACTCCTCGTAGGCAACGCCGCGGGCTTGTACAACCAATGTATCTTTGGTAGCATACTTTTTCCCTGCGAAGTCGATGTTATACTCCAGATAAAGCGCATCACGGTCTTGGTTGCCCCAGCTTTTCTTTTCGCCACGCTTCACGAACTTACCGTTGCCGCTTGCCGGATATTCGGGAGAATCGGAGCTGATGGTGCATTCGCCCTTATCATTAAAGTTCAGGCGCATGTTGCAAGTCAGTGTTTTCACAGTAGGCTTGCCGTCGGAATCCATCACAGATACCGTTGTGCTTACGGGGAAGACTGCCGCATCAAGCGTAGCAGTCTTTAGGTAGCATACTTCGTCTTTTTCTACATATTGTTCGTGACGCACATTGGTAGTTGTCTTTCCATTCTCCGTAATCTGGTCTACGCCGCGGCGCAGGTAGCTGGCATGCCACGTATTGATATATTTCACGCAGAAGAGCACATAATCCATCGGATTCACGTCCCATGCCGAAGCGTCACAACGGGAGGGCGTAGAACCTTCTATCAACGGAGTGCCGGTAGAAATGAAATCGGCACCTGTCTGACTTTTCATCACGAGAGGTATCACGTAGGTATTCTGCAAAGCGGCAGGGTCGGCAAAGAAAGCATCGGTAAACTGCACTTCTACTCCTCCCATATAATTTCCGCCATAATCGAGCGTGTTGCCGGCAAGCGAATAATAGTCCGAAGGCATGGGCTTCACCGGAGAACCGTTTTCAAAGTAGAGGTTGTCGGTCAAGGTATTGTCTACCGCCACTTCCACCTTGATATTTTTGCCCTTGTAGGCACCGCCCATCGTAGCCATAATCTTGCATTTGTGAGCATTGTCGAGCGAGGTGTCGTAGGTGTCTTCCCCCATCACCAATGTACGCACCGGATATTGATGAGAGAAATAGACCGTCACCCCTCCTTCATAGTCGGGAAAGTCAATATCTTGATTCTTACAAGAGGTTGCCAGTATAGCAGCCATTCCCATAAAAAGTATAGTTTTAAACAGTTTCATATCTATTGTTATTTAGCATTTTATTATTCAACTTACCAACCCTTGTTCTGTTCCAGATTAGTCCATTTTAGCATTTCTCCGTAAGGAATGGGACCATAATACATATAATCCTTGTAGTTGCGCGTTTCCACTTCGAGCGGCGTATAACGCAAAGCGCCCTCTGTCTGGTCTATCTGTATTCCCTTGGCTGTCTCGTTCAGGTCGGCCTTCCAGCGACGCAAATCCCAGAAGCGGATGTTTTCAAAGCAAAGCTCCAGGCGGCGTTCGTTACGAATCAGGTGGCGCATCTGTTCCTTGTTTCCTTTCACGCTCTCGAGATAAGGGTCTCCGTTATCGCGTCCAATTCCGGCACGCTGACGGATGGCCTTTATCACGTCGTAAGCGCTGTAACTATGGCTTCCTTTGCCTGTGGGTCCCCAAGCCTCATTGGCTGCTTCGGCATAAGCTAGGAAGATTTCAGTATAACGGATGCGCTTGGTATAATGCTTCTGTGTGGTGTTGTAATCGGGGTGAGGATTACAATCGGAACGCATCAGTTTGCGCAGATAATAGCCGGTACGGGTGGAATAGCCGCTTTCCCGGTTCAACACATCGTTGTTGGTTCCATACGTTCCTGTGATAATCTCCGTATCATCCGTTCCCTGCTTTCCGCCATTCACCAGGATATATGTTGTCAGGCGCGGATCGCGGTTGTCATAAGGATGAGTTGCATCATACTCGCTTCTGTCGTCTGAAATGGGGTATCCATTTACGGCAGGAAAAGCATCCACCAGATTCTGAGTGGGGTTGATACGTCCTGTTCCACGCAATGAAGGAGGGAAGTTGCTTGCTTCCAAGGTATTATTAGTTTCGATGGTTCCTCTCCAGATAATCTCTGCGGGATTGATTCCCGAACCCAGATTATCCACCTGGTCTTTCGTATACCACGCCAATCCGGCAGATGAAAGACCACTCACACCATTGATGCGGTCCAACACGACAGCAGCATAATTGGCTGCATCTTCCCAACTAACATCCGTTCCGTCGGAAAAAGCGGGGCTTGCCGCCAGCAAAGCGGCTTGTGCACGGATGGCCTCTGCAATACGTCCTGTCATACGTCCGCGGGCAATATCGCCATTGGCACGGTTATAAACATTGGCGCTTATTCCGGTGGCTTGATATTTGGCAGGAACATCGGCATCCGATGTTAAGTCGCCATAATCCAACGGAAGCAATTCCGTCGCTTGTGCCACGTCGTCCATTATCTGCTGAATGCACTCCTGGAAAGTATTACGCGGCTGATTGAAGTCAGAGAAGGTATTCTCCGAAGCTGTCAGGTTGGGAACACCCAGCAAACGTCCGTCTGCGGTCCATCCGCCGTGTGCCTGCAACAAATAGAGCATCTGCAAAGCCCGGAGTCCATAGGCTTCTCCTTTCATGCGGTCAGCAAAAAGGGCACGTACATTTTCCTCTTTACTCCAGATTACGCGGTCGGCATTCTCAAGGAATATATTCAAATACTGGATAGCTGCCCGGCGGTCTTTCCACTGGGTCAACGGGTCGTTATCCGAACTCCAGGAACCGGTAGTTATTTTCAAGTAGTTATCTTCACGGTCGTTTGTCACCGCATCGTCCGTTGCCACATCCGAAGTAGGAGCGGATGGATAGGGAAGCAAGATATAGGCGTCGCCCAGGATGCCGTCGGCATACGTCGGATCTTCATACATGGAGGGAAGATCCCGGTTGTTTTCGATTGCCGGCTCAAAAAGGTCGTCACAGGCAGTCAACGGCAACAAGAAAATCAAATATTTTATTATACTTTTCATAATTTCTTTCTGTTTAGAAGGTTAGTTTCACACCCAGGTTATAGAAACGGGTCTTCGGAGCACTGCCCACACTCATTTCCAATAGCTCGCGTTCTTTGGCTATCGTCAGCAGGTCCGTCCCGCTGATGTAAGCCGATACGCCGTGAATAAAGGAATTGCGCAATACACTTTGCGGCAAGTCATACGTCAACTGTACCTTCGCTAGATGGAAAGCGTTCGTCTTATACATCCAGAAGTCCGAATTCTGGAAGTTGTTGCTGCCGCTTTCGGTAGTCAGGCGGGGATAAGTGGCTGTCGCTGCCGTTTCGGGCGTCCAGCGATCGCGCACGGCTGCGGAGTATTTGCCATCGCCATGTACCCACCAATAAGAATTGTTCTTCATGGCATAAGAGCCGAAGCTTCCGGTTCCCAGTACAAACAGGGTGAAGTTATTCCACTTTGCAGTCAGGTTCACACCCATGCTAAAGGGGGAACCATACCATCCGCCTTTACCTAAATAGACTACATCTTTGTTATCAATCACATTGTCACCGTTCTGGTCTACGTATTTGATGTCGCCCGGGCGAACCGTGCTTCCGAACTTCTGTACCGGAGCTTTGTCTATCTCCGCCTGGCTTTGGAAGAGTCCGTCGCTCTTCAAACCCCAGATGCCATCGAGAGGACGTCCTTCGCGATTTTGATAAGCATACTCATTGTTCTCGTCACGTTGAGTGGCTTTAGTCGTATAGTACGTTCCCGTCACACCTGCCGAGAAATCTACCGCACCCAGCCGCTTGTTGAAGTTAACATTGAAATCGAATCCCATACGGCGGTTGTTGTTGAAGTTGACATACGGCACGAAGGATGCTTCCGGATAATAACTGGAAAAATAGTTGGGGAACAGGGTGGACGGCTCAATCAGCAATCCCTCCATCGAGTTGATGAAGAAAGAAGCGTCTGCCGTAATCATCTTCTTCCATAGCGAAGTGCGCAAGTTTACAGAAATCTCTTTCCGCTTGATGAAACCCAGTTCTTCATTGTCGCCATGCACCGGATAGGTGGCTTTGTATCCATTACCGTCGTTCCAACTGAACCAACCTCCCTGAGTAAAATTGTTGCTATACATATAGTAGTCGCTGATGTCCAAATCGGTATGCAGGATGCTACCGGATACGCTCAGCATCAAATCGTCCACCACCGGAGAGTCGGCAAGGAAGCTTTCTTTGCTCAATCTCCAGCCAAGGGTCAGCGAAGGCGACAATGCCTGCCGGTGGCCTTCCGCCAGCTTGGCGGAATGAACCACTGCCATACCGAAATCAGCATAGTACTTGTTCCCATAATTATAGCCCAACTGAACACCCAGGTTCGTATTACTTTTCCTATGATACTCTTCCGATTGCGTGCGTTGATACCCATTGGCTATCAGCATTGCCGAAACATGGTGTACATCGGCGAAAGTACGGACATAATTGAACTGTCCGGAGAATAGAATGGTCTGCCGGTCACTGCTGCCTCCCACGTTCTGCACACCCGATTTCTTGTCCACTCCGTCTTTCTCCAATCCCACGATAACTTCTTTTCCGTTATAAGTGGACCATGTAGGCATATATATAGCATACGTGTTGTCGAAAGAGGTGTTGTAGGAAGTGGCATAGTCCACTGCAAACTGTGTCTGGAACGAAAGTCCCTTCAACAATTTGTTCAAATCAATATTCACGCCCGTATCAAACTGGAACTGGCGGCTGGTGTATTTGTTGTAGCCTGCTGCATAATAGTCGGCGAAAATATTAGTACGGTCGATAGTGGTTCCGCTCAAGAAATACTTGCCGTCGATGATGTTGCTGCTGGCGCCTGCCGCTTTCAAGGCAGCTTGTGCATTCGGATCGAGGTAATCCAACGGAATCAGCGGAGAAATACGATTGGGACGGAAAGTAGAAGCCACATCCCAATAATCGCCCTTTGCACTGCGGGAGTTGTAGAAAGTGGTGTTCGCATTGACAAAAGCCGTGATAAAGTCGTTGATGGTCAAGTCTACGTTACCGCGGATACTCAGACGGTTTATATTATTATCTTTCGCTTCGCCAAACTTGAATACATCTCCCGTGCGGTAATAGTTGATATTTGCATAGAAGCGTGCACGCCGGTTTCCTCCATTAAACTCTGCCGTCACGTCCGAACGGTTATACGCCTTGCGGATATAGTCCGAAGAATAGAAGTTCACATCGGGATAGCGATAAGGGTTAGTGCCCAGCCCCGTGTTATATATCTGGTCTGCGCTGTAAGGAAGCTGAGAAGCTGCGCCGCCGTCATTCAAAAAGGCTTCGTTGTAAAGTGTCATGTACTCCGCTGCCCCCAGATATTCAGGATAGCTCTTGGCTACATGAAAACCGGTGTTGGCACGTACGTTGATACGCAAGTCGCTTACTTCTCCCCGTTTGGTAGTGATGTAGATAGCCCCTTTGGCAGCCCTGCTACCGTAAAGCACCACTGCCGAAGCTCCCTTGAGGAAGGTAATCTGAGCGATCTCCGAAGGCAACACGTTGTTGGCATCACGGGGAACTCCGTCCACCAGCACTAAATAGCCGCCATCGTTGTCGCCGTCCATTCCCCAAAGAGAATTGCCGTTCCAGCCTGCCGCGTATGCCGACATATTATCGAGACTATAGGTTGTATAATCTTTTTTCTGCATTTCCTCCACATTCACTACGGAAACGCCTCCTAACAAATCGCTTTGCGCCACTTTGCGGAAAGCAACCTGCACTTGCGGGTCTTTAGCGGTCAGCGAGTCCCCATCATTCTGTGCAACCTCCTGCGCTCCCAGCCCGGCAAACGGGAAAGCGAGCATGGCACTTAAAATGAATCTTGTTCGTATATATTTCATCGTTTATTCTTTTATGGTTAACCAATTAATTACCATCCCGTATTTTGGTCGAGACCTTCGTACATGGAAGTATCCGAAATCTTCAGAGGGAACCAGTAGTGTTTCTGTGTGAACTGGCGGGTGAGAATAACTACTTCTTTCAACTCTGCCACACGGGCATCTTTGGGATCGTTTTTCGTAAAGAACTCATCGCTTTCCACACGCTTGAACTCATGCGAGGTCTTCTCTGTATAAGGTTTCTCTGTCAGAAGCAACCAACGTTGCAAGTCGTTGAAGCGGAAGCCTTCGAAAGAAAGCTCTACAGCACGTTCGCGGCGTACTTCGTCCAGGAATTTATTTTTATCAGCCGTAAACTTGGAGTTCACATGACCTGCACCCACACGGTCGCGCAATACGTTGATAGCGTCTTCTGCCGTTCCGCTATAATTGGTGGCTTTCGCAGATGCGCCTCCTACAGCACCGCACGCCTCGGCATACATCAGATAGATGTCCGCTAAACGCATATAAGGAATATAAGCATGCGGATTAGCACCGTATCCGTCTACCTCGTCCACTACGTTACAGGTATGTGGAATCAATTTCTGTATAAAGTAACCTGTGCGGCTGGCATTAGAAACTTCTCTCATCGGCCCGCCGGTATAGAGGCTGGCGTATTGATACATCTTTTTATCCTCGGAAGGACTGCCGTTGATGTACTTGAAGCCATCGAAAATAATATCGTGATAGAAACGTGGATCGCGGTCCTTGAAAGGATACTCTTTGTTATATCCCGATTCAGGGTCGTCCAGCGGCAATCCGTTTGCCATACCATAGTTTTCTACATAATTCGCCGTAGGCTGATGTACCACATTATCTTGTCCCATAATGGGATTAGGACCGAAAGTACGGCTAAGGTTGTAGCGTGTCGGCGTCCAAGCGTCTACAGAAGGCCCGCGGAAGATAGCTTCACAAGAACCTGGCATCTGCCATGACTGCTTCAAAGAAAAAAAGATGTCACTGAAACAAGTCTGTGCACCGTCAGCTTTCACATGGTTATAAATGTCTTTATAATTAAACTCTGCCAGCGCATATTGCGTTTGTCCGCTTTCTACCAAAGTCAGCAATTCACCAAATGCCTCTGCCGCTTTCCGGCAATATTCTTCGTCATAATTATAAGTCTGCGTGCCACCCGTCTGTGCGCCGTTTTTCATCAACGGGCTGCCTGCCCACAGGTAGTTCTTGCCGAGATAGCCCAGAGCCATGATTTTATTCAGGCGCAACTGGTTCTTGTTGGTAGTCGGTCTGCCCGGTTTAGTCTTATCCCAGTCTATCGGTAACAAATCTGCTGCTCTGCGGAAATCTTCACCTGCCTTGTCTGCACACTCCTGATAGCTCAGGCGGGGTAAGGTCAACGTTTCTGAAGAAGACAACACTCTGTCTATATAAGGAAGTCCGCCCAAGAATTGCATCACCTCGAAATGCCACCATGCACGGAAAAAGTAGAGCTGTCCTTCGAGCAGATTTCTTTCTTCCTGCGTACCAGTGAACTTATCCAGGTTTTCCAGTCCCAGGTTTGCCTTACGGATGCAATACCAGGCATGTCCCCACAAGCCATGAGCTTTAGGATCTTGCGATTTGGGGTCGAGAGTCCCCGCCGGCTTGTCGAGCCAGCAGCCCGCTTGTGCCAACTTATCGGCTTGCCATGCCCAGAAGTTACCCAAGTCTACTTGATGTGTCATGTGCCAATCGGAATTGGGATTCATTATTTCATCGTCTCCATAGTTCCAACTGGTAGTCCAGTAATTCTTTTCTTTATCAGGGATGCAATTGTATATCTCCTCTATAAATCCCTGGAAGTTCGTAAAGTCTTTGAATGCCTCTCCTTCGCCTACGATGGAATCGGGGTCTTTGTCCAGATAGTCTTCGCAAGAGACCATTCCCATCCCCAGCATCAGTAAGAGAGAAAAGCGCCAAGCTATTGTTTTATATATTCTTTTCATTGCAGTCTATTATTAGAGTGTAAATTTAATGCCAAGGTTGTAGCGTTTCATGGTAGGGTAGGCTCCTTGATTGCTTGCTCCTGCAAAGTTAGACTCACGGTCGTCCGGCATGCGTGACCATACCCAAAGGTTGTTTCCATTAAGATAAATCTTCAATGTCTTCAGACCGATTTTCTTAATCCAACCACTGTCCCATGTATAAGCCACTTCTACATTCTTCAAGCGAATGTAAGAACCGTCGAACAGGTATTGTGTACCCGTATGGTAGCTAGGGGTAGAGTTCCAGCGGGGAACAACCACATCGCCGCTTCCGGTTGTTTTCGACCACCAATCGCCCAGATCATACACGGTATTCAACTTTCCTCCGAAGCTAGTGAGCGTTACTTCACGGGTAACATTGTTTACGCCATAGAACTGTGCGAAAGCGCTGAATCCTTTCCATTCCACGCCGATAGTGGCATTATAAGTGTTTTGCGGAACATTGGAATAGCCGTAAGGCACCTGGTCTTTGGAATCCACTACGCCGTCGCCGTTAAAGTCGATGATATAGTAGTCGCCCGGCAACTTCTGATTTTCATTGGTATCATGACGCGGGCTACCATAGATTTCATCAAACGTATTCATAAACCCTCCATCTATATAGCCTTTGTTCTGACCGATGCTGTAACCTGCTGCTTTCTGATAGGCAGGCAATAGTTCCGGGTCGTCTTTGCGGATAATGGTATTCTTGGCATGAGTCATGCTCATGTTTGCCCATACACGTAAATGATTGGCAAATGCTTTGTTGATGCGCAGTTCCAGTTCATAACCCTTAGTCTCCGCTTCACCCAGATTGGCTGTGGCAGGCGTAGCTCCCAGATAGAAAGGAACCGAACGTTCGGAGCCTTTTACAAGAATGTCAGTACGCTTATCTTTAAAGATTTCGACACTACCTGCAAACAAGCCGTCGCAGAAAGAATAGTCGATACCCAAATTCATCTTTGCCACCTTTTCCCAATGCACATCCGTGTTGCCGAGTTTAGCTTCGCGATAGAAGGTGTACGGGCTGGATGCCGCCGTATTGTTGAGGTCCAATGTGCCCTGACCTTCATACGCCCACTGGGTCATATAAAGAAAGCGGTCGCCGGAGTCGTCGCCAATCTCACCATACGAAGCTCTGATTTTCAACATATCGAGAATCTTCTTTTCTTTCAGGAATTGCATGAACTTCTCTTCGCTGATGAGCCAACCGATAGCTCCGGAATTGAAGAAACCGAAACGGTACTTTTTACCAAACTTCTCCGAACCGTTGTAAGCCCCGTTGTATTCAACGAAATAACGGTCTGCAAAATTATAAGTCGTACGGAACACCCAGTCTTCGCGGTAACGGGCAATCTCACTACCGTAAGCATCTTCCTGACGGGTGAAAACACCGGTAGCCGTCACATTATGCTTACCGAAAGCGCGCGCCCAGTTCAATTGCGCCTGATAGTTCAGGTGGCGTTGTGTCTTGCCGTTCTGCACCACTCCCTCCCCAATGGTCCATTGGATACCGGGCATATAATCAAATTTGCTATTGCTTTCATAGTCTCTCTTATAGATTGCCACGCCTGTGTCGGGATTAATCCACTTGAGTTGCGGTTCGCTATCGAGGTCTTTTACACCCCGATGAGATTCCATAAACAAGTTATCCCAAGATATCATACCCCGGACACTCAAACCTTTTGTTATAAACCCTAAATCCTGTTCCAGAGTAAAGTCTGTATTGATGCGCGTGGTGGTGGTAGTCATGGAACCGGCAGTAGCCAGGTTACGAGCCGAGTTGCTCACTTGTGAAGCATTCTCAGGATAATATCCCCAGGAACCATCGGAATACTTGGGAAGAAATACATCCGGAGCAACCCCATAAGCACCTGCCCACACCTGGGCGGAACCCCAATCGGCAGAATCATACATTTCCCATTCATTGCGCACCCAAGGCGATTTCTTCGTTGCATTGGAACCTGAAACATTTACCTTGAAAGTAGTGGTCTTGGTAAGTGTAAAGTCCAAGTTACTGCGAACATTGATGCGGTTGTATCCGAAACCGGCTTTGTAGTTACGGTCGTTCTCCCATTCACGGAAAAGGTCGCCTTCGTGCACATAATCGGCAGAGGCGAAATATTTCACAATCCTTGTACCACCACTCACATTGATATTTGCATTGTAGGACATCACGTTGTCCTTGAACAGTTCTTTCTGCCAGTCCACATTGGGATAGCGTTCATACTCCTCCAGATTGGCGGGATGACGGTATTTCTCGATGATGTCCTGCGGCGTGACTTTGCCCCATGAATCGGGACTGAGGCTCAGTTCATGCTCAATAGCCGTGTTGCGAGCCATCAAAGCGTCATAAGAATCCAGCTTATTAGGCAATTTGGAGGCGGCTTTCAGTGTAGCAGTGAAACCTACGTCAATTCGGGCACTGCCTTCCTGACCGCGTTTAGTAGTAATCAGAATAACACCATTGGCGCCTTTCACACCATAGACAGCTGTAGCCGAGGCATCTTTCAACACAGAAATAGATTGTACGGAGCTGATGTCTACCGCACTCATCGGACGTTCAATACCATCTACCAGCACCAACGGGTCGCTACTGTTCCACGAACTGGCGCCGCGAATTACAATTTGCGGCTCTTCTTCGCCCGGCAAACCGGAACTCTGGGTAGTGATGACGCCTGGCAAGTTACCCGTCAGAGCAGCACCAATATCATTGATACCTGCTGCTCTCTCCAACACCTTTCCGGTGGTTTGCGTGATAGCACCTACCACGCTGGCTTTCTTCTGTTGCCCGTAGCCTACAACGACCACTTCTTCCAGTTGTACATTGTCATCCAGCAAAGTCACCTTAATTTTTTTCTGTCCGGCAATTTTGACTTCTTGGGGAGTCATACCGATGAACGACACAACAAGTATCGCCTTATCATTGGGAACAGTCAGCTTAAAGTTTCCATCCAGGTCCGTAATTGTACCTACAGCCTGGCTACCCTTGAGGGCAACACTAGCTCCGATAATCGATTCTCCTTTCGAATCGACCACGGTCCCACTTACCGTAATCCCATTCTGTGCATAAGTTGTCAGGCAACAACCTATAAGCAAGAATAAAACCAGGTAAGGAATCTTTTGAAATTGTAGTTTTACATTTTTCATTACCATTAGTCTAAGATATTAATAATGTGATAATCTCTTCTTTTTTTAAGTTACAGGTGAGGGAAGGCTAACCATTCAACTATCATCCAACTTGTTTTTCATACATTACTCATTTAAGGTTTATACTGATGTGTTTTCTACCAACAATAAAACTCCCCGAAAGGGAGCCCTATTGAAGCAATGCAAATTTAAGATGATACCGACATAAGGAGTTTCCTTGCTGTTTCATAGATTTTTGGGCACGTAACCTGATGTTACATTCACCCCGTGTATTCGTTTCATTCTCCTTTTATTTACCTGATTCCCTATCCATATACTCGGAAGGAGTACATCCATAGAACTTTTTAAAAGCAATCGAAAACAGGGTAGGATTGGTAAAACCTACCAGATAAGCAATCTGGGAAACGTTCACTTTCTTCTCTTTAAGCAGCTTTGCAGCTTGTTTCAGGCGGATGTTACGGATAAATTCGCTGGTGGTGGTTCCTGTCAACGTTTTCAGTTTCCGATGGAGCTGCACGCGGCTCACTCCTATTGCTCCCGCCAGGTCTTCTACGCCGAATTTAGAATCTTGCAGGTTTTCGTTGATAGCCTTCATCAAGCGTTCGAGGAATAAATCATCGTTCGCTTTAACTTCGATGGGTTTCATCTTTTCTTCCACTTCGGGAGCCATTTCATAATGGCCTTTCAAACGTACGCGGTTTGTTATCAGGTTATCACACATCAGCAATAACTCCTCTATCCGGAAGGGCTTGGCAAGGAAAGCATCCGCTCCCACATTCCATCCTTTCAGGCGATTGTCATATTCTGCCTGCGAGGTCAAAAGAATAAAAGGGATATGGCTGATATTGGCATTTCCGCGCGCTTTCTTCAGTAGCTCGAACCCATTCATATCGGGCATCACTACATCCGAAATTATCAAATCTATCTTTTGCTGCAAAGCAATCCGGTAGGCTTCCACACCGTTGCAGGCGGCTGCCACCTTATAGTAGCCGCCGAGTTCCTGTTGCAGATATTCGCGCATTTCATCATCATCATCCACTACCAGGACTCTCCATTGGGTTTTGCTTTTTAACGTTTGCGTTTTGTTATCTTCTTCCAAATAGTTTTCTTCCGTCAAAGCCAGATGTAGGGGTTCGCTGACGGGAGAAGGAAGTTCTTCCGACAGTTCCTCCGCCCGCAAGTGTTCTTTGCCCAAAGGAATGCGTACCGTAAAACAGCTTCCCTGCCTGTCCGTACGGTTGGCGGCGGAAACAGAGCCGTGATGCAGTTCCACCAGCATTTTAACCAGGTTCAGCCCGATGCCGAACCCGCGGGAGTTGGCAGATGCCTGATAGAACCTATCAAATATCTTTTCCAACTTCTTCTCATCCAATCCCGTACCGGAGTCGAGAAGGGTGATTTCGGCATATCTCGACAAAGGACCGCGCATGTTTGTATCTTCGCCTACTGCTAGGACCACCGTTATCTCACCGTCGTCCGGAGTGTACTTGAAAGCATTGACTATCAGATTCATCAGAACTTTATCGAAGTTGTTGCGGTCAATCCACACCGGCAAGCTCTCCATTGAGTGCACAAAAGAAAACCGAATGTTCCGCTTGACAGCCTGGTAATCGAACATGCGGAACAACTCTTCTACAAACCCCACCAAATCGGTTTCCCGGCAAGCTATCCGCATTTGTCCTTTATCTATTTTCCGGATGTCCAGCAATTGGTTGATAAGGTCCATAATCCGGTTGGCATTGCGTTGCATGGTGTGCAAGGCCTTCTTCTTTCCTTCATCCTGCTCCTGTTTCATCAAAGCCTGAAGCGGACTTAGTATCAACGTTACGGGAGAGCGAAGCTCATGGGCTATATTAATGAAGAATTTCAGTTTCTCTTCGTTCAATTCTTCTTGCCGCCGCTGGCGCTGTCGCAGGTTCCATACACGGAATGCCCCGAAAAGAACCCCAAGGAGTAAAAGCACATAACCCGCTCTTGCCCACACGGTAGCATACCAGGGAGGAGCGATATAGATAGAAAAAGAACGGAGGGGCGACCTCAGCTCGTTTTCGCAAACGTAGACCTGGAAAGTATAATGTCCCGGCGGGAGATAATTATAAGTAATCCGGTTGTTTCCCGGGATAGTGCTTCTCCAGGCACTTCCCAGCTCAGCCAGCCGATATTCGAAACGGATATTCTGACTCTCGTGAAACTCCATCGTAGAGAACTCGAACGCAAAAATATCATTCTTATAAGTCAAGTTGATTTGCCGGGTATCCATCCATACGTCATCGGCTATATATCTTCCTGCAAGCCGGGTATGGGGACTCACTTCTTTATTATCCAGATAGACGTGCGTCAATTGTGGTTCATTCAAAGCCGATTGCCGCCCCACGGAATCAGGAAAAAATCTCGTAACTCCATGTATGCTACCCACATACATCGCATTCCCTTTCCGTTGATAGAACACACTTCGCAGATACTCTTTATCGACTAACCCGTTGCCGGAGAAATAATTGATGGCTGTCCTGTCGGGGTAGCTCAGTTTACACAGCCCGTTATAGGTGCTACACCACACGTCACCATTCTCTGCCTCTCCCAGACCGCAAATAACATTGTTGGGCATTCCTTCTTCGGTTCCATAATGACGCAGCGTATCGCTTTTCTTATCATATTCAAAGAGTCCTTCGTGCGTCCCTATCCAGATATGCCCCTGCTTATCCTCGAGCAAGGCATAGCATAAATTGCCAAATACAACCGAACAACTCTCCAGCTTCAAGAATTGGCGCCGCGCCGGGTCGTAACAATTAACCCCCATGCAATGAGCCAACCAAATGAGCCCTTCCGAATCGCAGCACATCGCATTAATCCAGTTATTCCCCAAACGCATGGGAGTGTTCAGACGGGTGGTATCACAAATCTGTTCGCTTGCTCCCGTCCGTAAGTCATAGCACGTGAATCCTTCTCCCGTCACAGAGAGATAAAGCTTCTTATCCGGTCCTTCCACCAGGTTATGAACCGTTTTCCCCTGAAACTCTGGCAGTCTTTCCACATCTCCCGTCTCTTTATTAAAGCGCGACAATGCGCCGTAGCTTCCCAGCCAAAACGTTCCGTTGCTATCTTCGAACATAGAAATGATGTCCCTTCCCAATGCATACGAACGTTTCTTCTGCATATTCCGGTCTAAACCAGTCAGCATCCCGTCGGACATGCTGACCCATACATCTTTCTCTTTGTCCTCATAGATGCAGGCGGGAACTTTCTTTGAGGCCGATATAGACGGCACATCCACAAAAGTGAATAAAGAAGGCTCGTTAGAAAGCATGCTAATCCCGCTTTTATAGCAAGCAAGCCACAAGTTTCCCTTCCGGTCTTCTATCATTGCCATGATATTATCATTCTGGGGAATGGCAGGATGGTTATATTTCACCAGCTCTCCTTTTATCCGGTCGACATATTGGACGCCTGCATTGGTAGTATTGACATAAATATCCCCTTTTTCCGTGCATATCATTCCCCGAATATCAATATATTCTTTCCGTTCTATCCCGATGAAGCCATGCGCCGGCTCGTCCCACCTGTAAACATCCGTAGCAGTAGCCACCCAAAGATGCTTTTCGCTGTCCTCCCTAATAGTGTATACTTTAATAGGAGAAGCTCCCGGAAGACCGTCAAAGTCTGTAGTCTGCGACTCCGGCAAAAGACGTACCATTCTGCCACCGGGCAAAGCAATCCATATCCGGTGAAGATGGTCCTCATAAATATTATGCATATAAGGAGAGCTGCATAAATCGTTGACCCATATCAGCGAAGTAGCCTCCATCGTTTCGGGATTAATGGAATAAACCCCGTATCCTGCCGTTACCGCCCAAATCTCACCCGTATGTAGCTCGCATAAATTCAGCACCGAAGGTTTGTTTCCATCTAAAAAAGAAACCGTTTTAAAAGTATCTTCCTCCGGAGAATAGCATTGTACCCCTTTACGCGAAGCTACCCAAAGCCGCCCTTTACTGTCGCTCAACAAGCTTTCCAGATAATTATTTTGTAAGGAAGTAGAATCTTTCCCATCATGAAAGTAATGGGTAAATGTCCATCCATCAAACTTATTCAATCCATTTTCCGTAGCTATCCAAATAAATCCCCGGGAATCTTGCACCATTCTTTTTATCAGACTACACGATAGCTCCGCCGAACCATAATAACGCATTTGCTGTGCCTGACAAAATATTCCCGCCGAAATCCATAAGATAACAATAAACAACAAAGTCTTTTTCATTAGTACCAGTATAAATGTAGTTTTGCAAAATTGGAAAAATCCGGGGAATCAGCCAAGCTGTTTTCCCTCTATTTTAATCAGCCTCCAGCTCCATAGAGCCGGGTCAACCGAACATCACAAAGATATGCCTCCCCTTCAGTGAAAGCAAGGATGACTGCTACAAGAATAGGGGACGCAGGTAACAATATTACGTCCTTTTGTTTCATTTATACCATTCAAATGTTACATCATCCGCGAATAAAAAACAAATGTAACGTAGACAACAGGATTGGTAACGTACATGAAACCCGAAGCAACTCCTACATTACGAATCGGAAACAAGAATCTTCTCTCCTTAAAATGCAATGAACTACCTTTGTTACACATCTATATTTTCTCCGAGTACAAACCCCAAAAAGAAGAAGATGAAGAAACTATTGGCATTTCTGTTTCTGTGTTCCCTGCCTCTGCTGGCAGATGCACAAGAAGGCAAAGAAATCCCCTTTGCCCAACTGAGTTTCACTAACTGTATGTTCAATGAGCAACACCACGAAGTTACATTCAAAGGAGGAAAATGGAATAGCTTTATTAAACTGCCCGTTTTTGTAAACAACGAATTACCACACTACAAAAGGCTGGTTATCGACATACCGCGAAGTTCGGTAATGCTCCGCATCAAATTCATAGGGAAAGACGACTTGTGCCGGATATTCTATCAGCCACCCGTAAGGAACAGGATAAAACGGGAAATAAACCTAGCCCTCGTCCCCTTCCGGGATAAAGTACAAGAGATAAGAATAGAAGCGCAGCAAGGCACAGACGAAGCCGGGAACTATCACACGCTGAGCATCCAATCCATCCACCTACAATAGCCTACACACAGGGCGTTCATCCCCTCCACGACCGCTGTTAATAAACGGTTTGTCAGATGTTAACAGCTGAGTTGTCAGTTATTAACATCCAGCGTGACAGGTATTAATACCTGGGAAATCAACTATTAATAACTGAGAAGCCACACTTTTTAGCATCATACATAGGTGCTTTTAGGATATTTTTCTATCTTTGTTTCAATAAAAACTAGAACCTACTAATATGAACCACAAAACCTTAAAGACGATGATGCTATTCCTTATCGTAGCATTCAGCCTCCCTCTCGGGGCACAGAACAAAAAATTCCCGACGCAAGAATTCTTAGTCCGCGTAGGCTACGGCAACCTGGTAAAAGGCACGTCCGCCCTCACTTCAAGCACACATAGTTATGAACGCAAATTGTCTCAGGGTGTCACTTGGAATGCTGAATACAACTTCCGCCCCATCCGTCAGCTTGGAATAGGGCTTTTCTATTCCGGCTTTTCCTCGCAAGGAAGCCATGCCGAAGGAAGCGACCACCTCTACATTCATTACATAGCCCCCCAACTCACAGTCTACACCGTCTCCACGGAGAAGTGGGACGTCGCTCTGGGTGTCGGGGTGGGAAAGATGTATTATCGCAACAACAGCTATGTGTTCGGCAAATCCCGCCGGGCGACAGGCGACACCTGGAGTCCACACGCCAACCTCTTCACTACTTACAAACTGAACCGGCACTGGGGAATAGGCATCGGCGTGCAATATCTGGTGGGTGAATTGAATTCCATCAACGTACGCTACCATGGAGAAACCATCCAGGTAAAGTACTCCACCGAAGAAGAACCGGACCTTACACGCCTCAACATATCCGCCAGCCTGGCATACCACTTTTAAAAACCTAAAATAACAAGACGTATGAAAAAATATATATTCATCCTTATCGCTATCTTTTGCCTGTCGGCATGCGAAGAAGACGAGTCGCGAGATATTACTGTGATGCCCCCTGTCACCGAAGAAGGAGCAGACACATTCGGTTGCCTGGTGGACGGCTGGCTTTATGTGGGCGGAAGATACCAACCCATGGCATTTAAAGAATCATTTGTCTACAACACCGCTCAGGATAAGTTGAGCGCCCGTGTATGGGTGAAAAATGACAAAACCATCGACTTCACCATCCTTTCGCCCCAAAAAGGAAAGGAATGTGTACTGACCGACATCACCTTCGGAGAGGAAGAGTTGGAAAACGGAACGGCGTTCATCAGCCGCTTTGACCCTTCGGCACATATCATCTCAGGAACTTTCGAAAACAAAGGACGATTGACACACGGCCGCTTTGATATTCATTACGTGGAAGTGGATTATCCGGAAACACCACCCTCTCCGGAAGTGCCTCCCACGCCGGAAGGAGAAGAGTAATTATGCATAAACCTGCATTTCGAGAGAAATTCCATAAATATGCAGTCCACAAGGGCTGCAAATGCCGCCACTGATGAAGAACCTGGAAAGGAGTGCTTGGTTTCGGACCAACGGAGCTTACCTTCCTATCTTAAAGTGTATATTATGCTACTATTTATGCAGAATACCCGTCTTTATCCGCATCTTTATTCGTTATTCTATGCAGTTTTTTCTCTTTTCACTAAGTTCTCTCCGAAAAAAGGCTGCATAAATATGCGTCATATTGCATTTTATTTCAATCGGTTTCGCGAAGCAATTCCTCTCTTTCCTTCGCCGGAATACCGATTTCTTTAGCTATCTTCATCAAATACATCTTTTCGGCAGGCTGCATTTTCTTATCTGACCGAATGAGAGACAATAGGCTGTTGACCAACGAATAGGCATAAGCCTGATTTTTCTTAAAAGGAGAAAGGTCAATCTTCACCAGTTGGCTGCTGTCCATCAGTGCCGATAAAGCGAGTTTCTCTTCGTCCGGCAAATCGGAATGCTCTATGAGGGCTTGTATTATTTCCCTTTCTTCGTCAGCCATCTCACCGTCTACTTTTGCCATATTAATAAGCGCTTTGATGCGCAGCCCTTCCAGCTCCGTCAGCATTTCGCGTTCAAGTGTTTCGCCGAGGAACATCTTTTTGGCAGCATTGGCAATGACATTCGTTGTCAGTATGTCCAGAGTTCCTCCCACCAATCCGCCGATAAGGGGCACTACCTTCCCCATGTTCAGCACTCCGGTGGTTCCAAATTTGGATACGAGGACAAAGCCTACCGCCTGGTTAATCTTAGCCAAGGCAGCTTCGGAGATTTGATTGATGGCAGTGGCAGTCAGCTTGCTTGCCAGTTGCACGCCGACGGAATCGAGCACCATGTTGGCTCCGCCTCCAAGCAGAGAGAGGAAGACTGCCGTACGCACCTGCTCGCTTTTCAAGTCGTATCCTCCCATGTAGGCAATGGCAGATATTAATCGGACCTGGACAAACAAGACGGTGGCGATGTTGGAAGGGATGGAGACAGGAAGGGTAAGCATACCTCCCAGATTGGTGGCAAAGCCTGCGCTTCCGGCATAGGCTAACTGCCATCGTATCATATTGTTGCACGCTTCTTTTACCGAAGGCGATTTCTTCAGGAAATCTTCCGCCAGCTTAGGAGCGGATGCCAATCCCGGCAATCCTTCGTTCACCGCATAATCATAAGCCCAGTTCAATGTCTTCATAAGAAGAGCTTGGGCACGGGAATCTTTCGCATACTGCGCTATCTTCTTTATCTTATGAGGATATTTCATGATGATGCAAAGATGAGTATTTCTGGGAGATAGAACAAATGAGGGAAGGGAGAAGTTGAAAAGATAGGAAAAGAAAGCAAAAGGAACAATAAAAAGGCGCAGGAGTGCACCCAAGGTATCAAAATGTGTACCCTATCACTCCTGCCCATCCATTTACTAAAGCGCATTTCTCGTCCATATCTCTCAATCCTTTAAATTGAGCGCGCACGCATATCATTTGTTTATTCTTACGTGAAAGTTTGAAATTTACTCCTGCATTCACATAATAACCCGGGTAAATGGCATCCAGCCATCTTTCCTCCTTATTATCTATCTTTAATTTGGCATTGAGCATCCCACTGACATCCGCTCCCACCTCGACGAAAGGGCGCACCCTCCCCTTGGGAAGAGTATAGCGCATTCCCAGTTTACCCGAAAGCATGGTTCCGCTATGCTTGTATGCGTGGTAGGACTGATCATACTCCCATTGTCTTACCGAAGAGGATGTTATACGGGAAAAAGATACATCAAAGCAACCGCTAAGCGAACTCATCCACCTTTTGTTGCTGATAGCCAAGGTGATTCCTGCCAGGTAGGATAGTTCAGGCGACCTATAGAGACCGATTGTACTGCCTGAGGGAACTTTATATTGGATTATTCCTACGTAGGGAGTAATATCCAGTTGTAGAAAATGTTTGTCTTCCTTTGCTTCAAACTCAATACAGTCTTCGTTACTGGTACACATTGCATAATGATATTCTTTGGCTATTTTTATAATATCCTTCCGTTCGAAACGGGCCCGGTCTATTTTAGAAGACAGACTGGGGCAATCCTTAAATGCATAGCGTAGCGAGGGTATATATCGGTCGGTTTGACCCTTAAATTGCATCTTTACAATTTGGTTGGAAAGCTTAGGAGCGTCTACTTTTACAAGACGTTCCTTGTCTTCCACAAAGTAGATAGGTATATTATCTTCCGTTTCATAATAATAGAGGCTTTTCATTCCTTGCAACAGATATTCAAGAAATACGGGCTTAGGAACGCCATATTTCAATTCTATATTCTTAGATACATAGTACTTACCATCATCGGTAAAACGGTATCCCAAAATATCAAAAGGATGGTAAGTGACAGGCTCCGCGCTACTTGTCTGCGACCGGAAAACGCAACGTCTGGCATTCATCTCATCAGTCCGGTAATCAATTTCCCCATATACCGTGTCTTTCTGAAGAGTAATGATAAATCCCGGGCGATAGTTACTCTGGGCATAAAGCGCAGGGAGTAACAAAAGGAATATATTCATCCCTATTAATCGGAAAAAAGTCATTTTCATACGTATAATTATAAGTTTAACTTTTTTAAGGAGTGTGCAATATACGAACATTTTTAAAAATACGATTCCAATTGGGAGATATTTTATCAAAGATAGAAAACAGAAAGAGGGTATCCCTCGCGGACACCCTCTTCCAAACAATTAATGTAAGTCAAATCTTCCATCTAAGATTTAAGATTCAACTTGTTGTAAAGCTCACTTATTTATAATCTTTTTATTTTTTCAATCGGCTGGAAATAGATTTTACGATTAGTGGTTTCAGTTTGCTTCCCTCTGCGCGATTCTTTTGCAACAAGCTCTTCATAGAAGATGCGTCACTCTTCAGAAGGATAGAACCCAACGTCTTTTGAGCAGACAGATAATATTCGAATTCAGAAACCGGAGATACATTATCTTTCGTAATCGTGATCTTTTCCGTGTACACCGGACTTGGGTTTTTATTAGCATCGAAAGCTACACCGACCAACATCAGAGGTGTATTATACGGAACAATCGTCAGGATGTTGATATACTGCTGTCCATACCTCATTGCCAGATTAATATAATCCTCCTCTGTCAATTTTCCATTCTTTTCTTCTGTCGCATCAATATCTGCTTGCAAGAATATGGCCGTATAGAGAGACTTCGCCCCATCCGCCTTAATGTTGGAGGCTATAATCGCGTTTTCTGTCATGTCTCCTCCATCGGGAGAGAACATCTCGGGATGTACCTTTTGCACTTCAATAGCGGAGAAATATTTCTTATCGGGCAAGCTATAAGTTATATCCGCTTGTACGGATTCTTTTGTCTTGAATTCTTGCTTGAAGATGGGGGTAGTGGCGACATCGCCCGCGCGTCCCATTGCAAGTATGGTGTAATCGGTATTCGGTGAGAGGTTGGTGAATCCCCCATCCTCTACATTTCCCGCTTGCATGCTTGATACGTAGTCTTTTTTCAATAATTCTTCTTTCAACTCCTCATCCGTCACTTCTTTAATATCTTCGGTAGATGCATAAACCACCACGTAAGAGTCCGGAGTAGTCGTTGTTGTATTAAACGTTACACTGCGACTTGTTGTTTCAGTTACGTCAATATGAATCTGATTGTTTACCGTTGTCGCCGCCGGCGTAGTCACTTTCTTTTTAACAATAGGCGTAGCCAGTTCATAGTCAGCGTCGACGCCATAACAATAGATATAATATTCTGTTTCCGGTTCCAGTAAGGTGATAGTCGCGTCACTAAGCGAACCTTTCGTAAGGAAAACATCCAACACAAATTCCAAATCTATCTCAAAATAGTCGGCAAGCTCTTGATAAGAAGACATTTCGTTTTCAAAAAAGGCTTGATCGCTTGTGTATCCGTCCAGGTCTTCAACCGGTACGGCCGCCACCATATAACGCATACTTTCGTCTTTGGGAGTCGTGCTTAGCTGTATCCAACTAGATCCTGTCTTTCCTGGAGTAATAATGAAATCCAAGTCTGAAGCTGCTTGTCTGACTGTAAAAGACGTTTTTATGTCTTCGTTGGCGTCATCCGAATAAACGACCGTAACTTCAGCCTGACGAACCGTTGTTTCCTCATTGGCTTCTACATCAAAAGATATCTTATTAGCGACATCTGTTTTAAAATTCTTCACCCACTCTTGGTCAGAAGTAACCATGAATGAGGAGTTTGCCCCCGCATTTCTCAACGTATAAGTGATAGCTGTGTTTATAGCTTCCGCCGACAAGTTCACAGTCTCAGAATCCAGGTTGAATTCTGCTTTTACCGCTTCTTTTTCGTCGTCATCATCGCTACACCCCGCAACGCTGAACAAACATCCTACTACTAAGATGGGTAAAGCCATCCATTTTTTCATAAACCTTTTCATAATATTCTATTTTAATGTATCATATAATCATTTCATAATCTCTATCGGGAGGTCAAGCATGCCTGTACCCCTTGTCTTGGTCTTTACCTGACGATTTTTAGGACCGGGAACAAATACTCCATGCTCCAATATGTAGCGTATCCGTTCGGTTTGATGGAGAGTGAATTTACTGAAATAGGAAATGGAATAATCCATGATATTGTCCGATATAAATTCACTGCCTCTCTTGCAATCTTCCCGCAAGACCAGTTCATCGAGATGTTGTAAATAGTTTGAGCCATACGCCTGCAACATACGAAGGTATGCGTTCCGGTCATAAGTAGGCGTATCGTCACAGAAATCCGTATCGTCACAGCCGGAAATAGCTTCGGAGAAGACATGTCTCAAGCCAAGATAATGCCCTAGCTCATGCGCGAGTGTTTCAATGACATAAGTATCTGTTCCTTCCGGATTTTCCGGAGTCAGAGAAGCGCCAATATCATAAATATACTGGTTATTGATGGACACACACTGCGGACGATTCAGGTTTTCTTGTTCCGGCACACCGCCTTCCCATACCCCGCACCCCGGTAGTTCGTCCGGATAGACAGTGAAAGGAAACTGAGAGATGCCCAGAATGCTCTTCTCCGAAAAGGTATAAAGCACAATGTTAATATACCTGTCCGGATCCCAAATCAGATTCAAATGCCGCTTTTCGCGACTGTACATAAACTCTTGGCAATCCATCTTCCCGGTAGTCCATGGAATACGGTTTACGCCCGGTTCTTCCAGCAGATTTCCGTCAGGGTCTTCCGTAGCCATTACAAACTCCACATTCAAGTCTTGTCCCGACTCCCGATAAAGTCTGTTTACCCCAGCTATTACTTCCTGTAAATGCCCGGGGCGTACATATTGATTTTCGTTGTTCTTGTTGACGTAAAGCATCTGGAAGACGACCGGTAGTTTATAGTGTCCTCCGGCAACGAATGCAGGCGCCGACTGGGAGACAATTGCCGTAGCTGTCAACGTATTGTCTGTGGACAATAACTTAATAATAGCGGTACGCCCGTCTTGTGTGAGATTCTCTGCTATCTCCAACTGAATCTCGGCATTACCCGAACCTGTAGCTCCGGAAAGTACCTTACACCATGCCTTGTCGCTCTCGGCGGTCCAATCTACATTGCTTTTAACCGCAACAGTAAGGGTGGAGTTCCCCGCGTCAATGCCCTCGTAGGTAGTGGTAGCGACCTCAAGAAAGGGAGCCTGCGGCTCCTCTTTCCCGTCATCATCGCTACATGCTATCGTAAACAGCAATATACACAGACAACCGAACAGTCTCAATCTCATGTAGTTACTCATACTTAAAAGCTACACTGCCATCTACCGGACAAGTAATAACATTATCTACTACAAACTTACCATTCTCAGGGGTAGTAACCAATATTACAATTCTGCATTTTGCCAAGGAGGCTATGTGGGCATCCGCCAGATTGAAGACACAGACATACTCTGCCACACTACCTGTGGATAAAGAAGAGCTTTCTCCTAATTGGTTACCATAAGCAGCTGTAGCTGAGCTGGCACGTAATACGTTGTCATGTATAGAGAAGTTATTCTCGTCTGTCAATGGAGTGCTATTGGTTTGTTGTGCAGAAATACCATCTTCCAACAGCCAGGCTGCAATGCGGTATTGACCTTCCATTCCTATTTTCACTTTTGCTCGGACAGTCAGTTTACTGTTATTCTTGGTTTCGCTTGCCGCTGAAATTCCTACATGCGTATCCTCTTTCAGCGTGGTAGAAACAGCTTTGGCGATGGCAGCAGCAGTAGCGGTGGGGACACCTTGATGTTCAACCTTATTTTTACTGTTGAGATTCAAGGTCAATGTCGGATAACTACTGATGCTCAGCCATTTATTAACGGCGTCAGAAGAGTTATTAGACATTTCATCAGTATTGTGAGCTGCCACAAAGACAACATCTTCATCACCATTCGTTTCTAAATAGCTTTTAATGCCGGCTATCATATAAGGACAATACTGACACCATGTCCCTGTAGACTGCACTGCCAATACACGATGCGCAAATCCATCGAATTTATTCGCTTGAGGGTCATTCGGCATAGCAGGCATTCCATCGATTGCCTCTATCGTGATTTTATCGGAAACTTCAGCTTCATAGCTAGCAAAGAATGTATATTTTCCCTCTTTCGTAGCAGTGAAACTCGGACCATTGAATTCAGTACTATTCAGATAAATTTTAGCCTTATCGGTCACATCCGTATCACCTTTCTTTACAGTAAGCACAGCCGCCTCTTTCCCGTCGGCATTGATATATAAGGTGGAAGAAGACAATACCAATTTTCCCGTCAAAACCCCTCCACCGTTTCCACCCGGTTCCTGTCCGTCGTCATCGCCATCGCTTCCTGAGCAAGCTACAAAGAACAAACAGCCGAAAAGCATCATCCAAAGATTGGATAAACAAAATTTTTTCATAATCGTTCGTTATTAGATAAACAATAGTAATTAGTAATTAAAAAGAAGAAGTCACCATTAAGTTAACTCCCGTATATGCTGGACTATATCTACAAACACCTCCCGAACAAACATAGCCGGCACGGTTTCGCCCGTATCCTAACTGTATGCGGGTGTTTTTCTGTGTATAACTTACGGAACCATTGTAATAATGTATCTTAGTAGAACCGCTATTATACATATCACTCACGCTAAAACTCCAACGGGGCGCTATGCTGAACTCCGCCAACGCAGCCATCCAGTCTTTCTCGTAATCGGTGGAATAAAGATATTGCAGTTCCACGCGCAAAGCCACCTTCCGGCTGAATTTTATAGTATTGTCCAATACAAAAATATTCGAAGCATACGTAACGTCAGCCATCCCGTGTGAAGGACTCCATTCCTGAACGGAAACCAACGCTGCGGTTTTCCAGCGTTTGTTCCAGCGGTGTTCCACATCCGCATTGATATCCCTCCACATCAGCCGTGACTTCTTGGTAATATCTTTGTCCGAATAATACATTGACATGTTGGCGTGGAAATTCCAGTAATTGCTTCTATTCGATGCGGGACGGAACGAATAGTACACATCTGCCTGTCCTCCGCTCTCCCCTTCCGCATTCGTTTGATACGGATTCAGGTTTGCCAACATATAGGTGTATTGGCGGGTCAGGGCAGGTAGATAATTCAATACATTCCCACTTCCCTGTCCTGTCAACGTTAGCATTGTATTCATCTGTTCAAGCCGACGGAACGTGGCTAAAGCCGAGAAACTGTTATGAGTATACCCAAGTTCGGCTAACAATGCTTTTCCCTTCACCATTTCCGAAGAAGCGTACAATGGTAGGTCTTTACCTTTCTCCACATATTCTACACGGACATCCAGTCCTTTCCAACCCAAGCCTCCACTTATAGCATACATATCCAGGTTGGAAGTAGTCAGTCTATCAACAAAATCCGGATTATCTTTCAGATCCTCATAACGGTTAACATAACTTCCTTCCAGATTAAAGTTCAATTCTTTCCATCCCAAAATATCCGAAATAGAAAGTTTCATATTCGCACCCCGTACATAAGAATCCGCATAATCGAGATAAAGGCGCGGACGCCCATACATAGCTTTCAAGGCAAAAAAGTTTTTGTACTCGTAGTGCCCTCCCACTCCTTCAATAGAGTTATTAAATCCCAAAGTACGGTCTTCATAACTGCGGAAAATCAATCCGCTTCCATATTGGTCGAATATGTCACCGGCTTGAAATCCAAAGTTGTCGTCTTCCCACCGGACATATTTTGTCCCTAACAGTGTTCGTTTACCATTCCCATAAGTAGCATAGTCGTATCCCTGTAAAGCCGGGAAATAGCCTTCCAATTGCACGCCAGCAGAAAAATGCCCTCTGGTGTAATCGAGTTTCAGATAACTGTTCGAACCGAAATGATCGTCGGGATTAGCAGCCGATGATGATTCTAGCTTATGGTCTTCCACGTAATAAATATTATTCGTTTCCAGACTTCCCATTAACGTGCCCTTATCCTTTATATCTTGAGCAGAAGCCGAAGCAATGCCGCCTAATACGCAACACAAGATGATTCCTTTTTTCATTTCTCTTGCAGTTCTTTTAGTTTTTTCAGCAGTTCGTTTTCACTCCCCGGCGTATATCCGGTATGCGAATAGACAATCTTTCCCTTACCATCTATAATAAAAGTGTGCGGAGTTAAAGATACATTTAAAGCACGCTTCAAGTCCTGGTTTTTATCAAAGATACACGTAAACTGCCAATCGAATCCTTTAGCCATCGAACGTGCACGCGACGTAAAACGACTGTCGTCTATCGATACGGCAACGACTTTAAAGTCCACCTCTTTCTGCCACTCATCCAGCACCTCGTTCAAAGCGTTCAGTTCGGTAATACAAGGTTTGCAAGTCACGCCCCAAAAAGAAAGAATGAATGGTTTGCCGTCAATTAATGTTTTGGTAGATAGCGTTTCGCCTTGTGCATTTTCCACTTTTACATCAGGCAATTGCTGAGCCTTAGTCACAAGGGTAAAAAAAATGAGGAATATCCCCATCAATAAACTATTCTTTTTCATCATATCAAATATTCCTTAATAAGGGAGCACCGGAAAAATTCCGGTGCATCCACTTAATATTCTATTTTGTCAATGCTTCTTGGACATTTTAGCATGCAGTTCAGCCGCCTTCTTTTGAATATTTTCTTTCAAAGAAGCAGCAGGTTTGATAGTGCCCTTCTGCATCAGCGGCAATATACCGTCTTTCGTCCAAGGCAAACGAGTACGCATGAAACGGTTACCAGTGTGACGCGCATCGTTGTCATTACGGATAGACTTCGTAGCTTTCGCTGTAGGAGCCACCTTATTAGCTGGTTCGGTCCAGCCTTTCGTCAAAGTAATCGGAGAAATTATCTCTGCCCCGAAAGTGTAGTATGTACCTACCAAATAGTAAGCGGGTGAAGGATAACATATCTTCCCGTCAGCTTCGAGCCCCCCAATCGTAATCGTATTTTTATCTTCAGATACAGTTACCGGGAAATTACCTTTAGGAGCATTGTTGAAATTAACACTATTATAACCTAATAAATAGTAGTCATAGTACTGCCATGCGGAAAGCGGAGCCACTGTATTCGGGTCGGCAGCCAGTTCAACTTTATCCTGACCATTTTCCTTGCTTACTTCCAGGAATAACTTCGGTCCGTAATCGTAGAACAATTCTTCTGTGTCATAAGCCGAATATTCAAGATCGTTGAATAACTCCCATGAACTCTTATACTCGTGTGCAGCATCGAAGCCTAAACCTACCAAACGGTTTTGACCTCTATACTTCCCGGCATAGCGGTTAGCTTCCGCCTTATATTCATCAAACAATTCCGCTACTTTTGTCTTTGCATAACTTTCCGCTTCAGCTTCATTCTTTCCATTTTGAATAGCGCTGTTCTTGAAATAATTTAAAAGAGCATTATAGTTATCTTGGTTCATCGCATTAACAGAAGCGGGACCTTGTTCTGGCTTATCGTCAATGGTTACTTTAAATGAAACCGGCTTGTTATTGCTAAGTGTACAAGTAGCGGTCCAGTCACCTTTCAAGTTCTCAAACAGAGGTGATTCCACCCGTTCCTTATCCGGCTCTGCCAAAGATTTGGACGTACCTTCGTAGACTGCCATCTTTTCATCCTCATTGAAAGAAGCGACCATCAGTCTTGAAAGCGTATTCTCCCAAGAAGAGAAGCCGATATCATATCCCTTATCGCTATTGATAGCCTGGATAATTTCCGCGTCTTTCAGATATTGTCCATACGATAGCATCAACTCTTCCTTAGAAGTCCCGCTGTTCAGCATAGGAATCCATTCTTTCTCATAGTTCATGAGATATTTGATATATGAACAGTTTTTAGCCGGCGCTTTAATATTAAACCATACCATCCACGGATTTCCATCCGGATCTTCTTTAGCGGTAATCTCCAATTCTGCATCCGGCAAGTTAGATTTCATCGGAGTAAAGTCCAAAGTCTGTATACTTTGTATACTAAAATCTTCGTTATATGTACCTACAACAACCAGTTTGTAGTTCTTTCCATATTCAAGCGGTAAATAATCCGGGTTGGTACTCATCTCTTGAGCATCCGAAAGCATTTCATTGTTGGTCAGCATGAAGGTAGGAAGCCCTCTTTCACTGCATAGAGTGAGGCAGTAATTATAATCCTCTTCCGTAAACGCGCTAACCACATATTTAACTACACTTTCATCCGGCCTAATAGCAAAAGTGGCGGAACGCTGTGTCATTTTGATATTTTCGACTGAAATCTTACTTTCAATCAAAGTAGAACCGCCATATAAATATTGCTTCGCATATTTGCCATTGAAAGTGACTCCCTCGTCAGGGCACTCTTCCGTATAGCCATTTGCTAACGGAGCATCCACCGAGCGGGTACTCTTCAATAAGTCTCCTCCCCAAGGGTCCTCATTATCATATTCACACAACACATTACCTTCCGCATCACACTCTCCCAGTAGAAGCACATAAGGATAGCCGGGCAAAACCTGGACAGTCGAATCCCATTCAGGATCCGGGTCTTCCTCTAAATACCCATCGTTAACAATTTCGATGGTTTGAGGCCCCTTACGCAATTGTCCGTATGATAGAAAATCGCCATCTGTCTGGTGAAATTGATCCTTCATCGACTGCCAATTGTCCCGCGGTCCAAAAGCAAATCTATAATAAGTATCCTTAGGCATTTCAAAATGTACTTTAATACTGTACGGTTTTGTCTCTATAACCGTTATCATACGCGTATAAGCAGGTGTGGTAATCACCTGTGATTTCAGGATATACTCTTTATCGGCCTTGAATGCAAAAAATACCGTATAGGTTTTATTTCCCTCCAATCCGTAAATCGTAACTTTATTGTCGCCTTCCTTAAGTTCAGTAATTCCACTGGCACCTTCTTCTGTGGCTCCGGCATAAATTATTTCTCCCGCAGGTGAATCGGTTTTCTCGCCTTCTACTATTTGGTAGGCATACGATTCTACCCCACTCGCCCTTAGATTAAAAGTAGCAGAAGTAGCATATACTTCACTTCCCTCACTATTGCTTACGGCAGAAATCTCAACTGATGGTTCCTCAGGCGTTTCTCCACCTTCCTTTGAGTTGTTATCATCTGAGCATCCCCAGAGAACAGCCATCATTGTTAAAAACAAAAAAGAATACTTTTTCATGAATTAATCTATTAATTTAAAAATATATTATTTTATCATTGACTCTTCCCTTTACTTGAGCGACTTCTGCAAAGACAATGCAGGGAATTCAATACCTTGACCTGTAAAGTTGCTAGGGGATGGTTCCCTGTCTCCAAAAAATCCCAGTAATAAATGATTTGCAGAACCATACGAATAGGTAACTACTCCCTTTTGAACTTCCGGAGACAAAACAATCTCTCCCTGAAGATATAGTCCCTCGGGAGAAGTGATAATGATAGAACCGAACATTCCAGGACCCAGAATGATGTTCTGCTGCTGAGGAGTTGCAAGGATAAACTTCCCCTTTTGATATGTCGCCACCAAATCAAGCGACATATTATCAGCCAACTCTCTTAGCGGAATCGAAATCCAATAGTTATTATCCGCTAGTTTAGAGATTCGAGAACCGGTTATATCAATCTTTGTATCTCCCATGAACATATTTCCGCTCCAGGCACCCATTAAATCGTCTATAACATATTGCACAACCGTATATTCGGCTACTCTATCTTCCATTCTTACTTTAAACGAAGCCGTACGTCGCGCACCTGTAGTATTTTCTTTTACCTTCAGCTTGAAACCTTCCTCTGTCACTGTACCGCTTAGCCAATCAGATGCACTTTGAGGAATGAAGAGTTCAAAAGGAAAAGTACCCGACATCTTCACTATAACATCATTAGCAGTCTCATTCACGTAAATCGTTGTTTCATCCCTGTCATATATCCACACTGCGCCAGTTTGCAGGATGGCCAGTTGACGGGTGGTTTCCCCATCGGTCAAGCTTACGATTGCACTACGGCTCGCCAGACCTTCATTGGTATCTACAGAAAACATCACTTTGTTGGCAGTAATTTCTTCTACCCGGCACCATTCCACATTCACGCTGGCTTCTACAGATACACCTTCCGATGTGAATTCCACCGTTGTCGTTCCTCCTTCGGCTGGCAAATCAATATTGTCGGACCGGAGAATATCAAATTTCGGAATAATTATCTGATGGTCATCATCGCTGGAACAAGCGGACAAAAACACCAAACAACCTATTATTAACCAAAAATGCAGTTTATTTTTCATCTTTCTAACCATTTATTGTTTTACCATTCTGTCAATGTATGGAATCTGGAGCGGGGCCTCTTTCGTCTCTAAATTAAAGACAATCATTGAAGTTACGTCGTTGCCTCCCGACACTCCATTATCTTCAAATCTAATCACATTATTTTTGCCATTGATTCCCACCAATCCTACACCGGTACCAGTATAAATAGGACCGCTACCCCCTTCTTCAGGTAATGCCCATGGCAACAAAGCCAAAGGAGGGTCCACCGATATTGTTTGGGTAACAAGACCGATTCTGCCATACACCCTATCGTAAGTCACCATAAATCTATAATCTTCAAAACCTTTCATCACCAGATAAGGCATTAAAGGATTTTCAATCTCCGCAGGTTCGAGAGTGACTCTTTGTTGATCATAATAGTAGAAAATATAAGTACCGACAAATTCTTCTATCCTCTTATAGTTTGCTGGAAGGACTCCCTTTACCTCTATATCACCATTCTCATACACCTGCTTACTATTGTTCCAGGTGAGAGATTGCATTTGAGCGGAACCAAGTTCGACAGGCTCGTAAAACTTGATGCCTTCTGGCGTATACATAAACGGCAGGTTCTCCTCTACGCCATTGTCGTGAGTTAGAATAAAACGGTGATACTCCTGAGTAACGGTGTACTTCTTTTCTCCGTTTACTTGTACGTCATACATACCCATATATGCCCCCTGGGTAACTTTCTTAACTTCATCCAAGTATTGTTTCCAAGTCTTACCCTCAGGCAGGGGGGTCATCAACATTTTGGTTCCTGTCTTTTTACCTTTCAGTACTACCTTTTCGGGTGTACACTCCAGAATGAGGAATTCATAGTCTCCTTCCATTCCTTTCCCGCTTTCACCGATACTATATATATTGGAAGGTTCGGAGAATAAATGGAAAATCTCATTATAAGAATCCACAGTCAATACAGGACCCGTGCTTTGTTTCACCGCATACAGGCTTTCTACTGCCTTATTGCTCGGAAAGAGATCGCACGCTGCGTTTACATGTCCATCTGTACCAAACGAAAGCAGTATGGTGTATCCTCCATACATTTTTGTAGCAGAAGGATAATACTCCAACAACCATCCGTTGGGAGCACCTTGCAGCACTGCCAAATCCTCCTTTATAACTCTTTGAATACGCGTGGCTGCCGATTCGTCGAATATATCATCTACTTCAGGACTGCATGAAGCGAAAGCCAGGAGGAAAAAAACAAAACATAAATTATATAAATGCTTCATAATCTTAATCTTTTAAATTTACCAAATCCAATTCTAATACTTCTGACGAACGACGTTGTACGATGTCTCTCAGCGTATCCATATTGATATTCCATGTGTCCTGCATATAGCTACGCACCAATTCCAACTTCTGCTCAATGTATGTAGCTCCTTCGCCGGCAATCTTGATTTGTTGCTCCCACCAGGCTGCATTATGAGTGACATAATTAGCTACTATTTCCGCAAAATCTTCTTGTACTTCAGTACTTCCGTAAGCAGTAATAAATCCCCTTTTCAACGCATTTTCATCAGAGATATTCACCCAACCGCTTCCTGTATATTTTCCGGTTGATATTTCATAAAACTCTTGCGGAAATTCAATTGTCTGGTGCAGAATGTGAGCAAATTCATGATGCATGGTTTTAAAATACCAAAAATTCAACTCTTCAATTACCAAGTCATCAGGATTCAGGTTATTCACATTGTACAACGTCACTTTCAGTCCGCCTTCGGCAGTTCCCAATGTAATCTGTCCCTCATCATAAGCCGGAGAACCGATCAGATGAATCATTTTCGGACCGTATGTGCAAATAAACTCACGCTTATTACCCATTACCTCTATGTAGGAGTCGATCCATAAAAACTTGACCAACTTAGCCATCGCTACCGATCTATAGTATTCGGCGGGAACCAGATTATAGTCCTGATCGGATTCGTGATCCTCCAACCTGTATTTGAAATCTATATTATATGGATATACATAGTTGTTGAGCAACCACGAATCGAATTCCGCTCTTTGCTCTTCCGTACCGGTAAAGACGCTCCGGTCGTCCAATTTATCTTCATCGCAGGATGTGAGTCCGGAGATAAAGATTAGCATTAAAGTTATATATTTCACGTATTTCATATCTTCCATCTTTTTTAATTGTTTCTAGGATTAGGTTGCATTCCTGCGTCTATTACGTCCTGTGGCAATTGGATCGCCCGTCGGGGATCGTCCTTTGTCAGTACAATAGGTGTGTTACCTGCTCTGTTGTGAGAGAATTCGATTCCATAGCGTTTCAAATCATACCAACGCAATCCTTCTTGTAATCCGGTCAGGCGTCTCAACTGCAAGATCAGTTGAATCAGGTGTTCTTGTGTGCCCGAAGCGATTGTAAATCCTTCGGGATTTAGCGTCTTCTTTACACTCCTTTGCTGACGCTTAGTGATAATAGCGGGAGCGTATTTAATAGATTTATAGAAAGCGTTTAAATCGCTCTGTGTCAGGTCAGTCCCTGTATCTTCACTGAGAAGACTATTGTACTTTATCCAGGTATTAATATCCTTCAACGCTTCAGCATAATTCTGTTGTAAAGCATAGGCTTCTGCACGGCAGAGCAGAGTCTCATCACCGGTAAACGGCACCGACACCATGTGATAGTATCCGATTCCGCTTGTTTTATCAATATATTCAAAATGCGCCGTTAATTTGGGGAACGGATTCTTTTGTTGAACAGATAGGATGAAAGTGCTCATAGCCAGTGATCCTCTCCAAGCCCACGGACCATCAGATTCAATTGTTTCTGTACTGTAAATTTCTCTTCCGTGTCCATAGCGCTTATAAACATCATAGGGTCCTACAACAAGTGGCCAGAGGGAATAGCTGGCGTTTAACAACAGATTGGCAGCTTTCTTTTCAGATATATATTGGTTAGCTACATCGCTTACTAAAGTAAGCCCGTTCAAATCCTCTTCCCAATGACGGATGGTATTGACAGGGTTTGCTCCAAGCACTTCATTGGCATGCTGAATAACCTTGTCCCACTTCTGATAGTAAAGAAAGAAACGTGCTGCAAACGCATGAGCAGCCTTTTTGTTGAAATGATATTTGGGCACACTGTAAATGGCATCTTTGATCAGCGGCAGACCTTCTTCCAAGTCCTCTTCTATCAACCTGTATGTTTGCGCCAGCGTTCCACGTTCATGAAGAACAATTACTTCCTTTTCCGGCTCTTTGGTATAAGGTATCCCCAATTGTTGGTCTGCTGTCAGCGGATTATAAGCCATGCAGAAAATATTGGCGAGCAAGAAATGCGAATAGGCACGACACAACAGCGCTTCCCCTTTTTGAGCGTTAAGGCTGGCAGGATCACCCAATTCACGAATGCTTTCCAATGCCTGGTTTGCTGCGGCTATCGCTCCGTAGCATCCTTCCCACAAAGCATAAGGGCTATCTTGATCAACATCTGTCGGATCTTCCCATAAATATAGGTCTTCTTGTAACTGGGTGTTATCAAACTGTGCTCCATTATCTATCATATTGTCCGAAGACATTTCCGCCATACAGAACGGCGACCGGGTAGGATAGGCGGAAACCAGCAATGAAGTAATTTTATTAGCATCATCTACTTCTGTCCGGTTGTCGGGAACCGTATCCAGGAAATCGGCGCATGACGATGCGACTACTGCAAGTGCAATCATCAAAAATCCGGGTATTATATTTCTCTTCATACTATATTCTTTTTATTAAATTCCTAATCGTAAAGTTAACGTAAACTGCTTTGCCATAGGAACAGCAACACCTCCGGTATTGAAAAACTCCGGATCTTGTCCGTTCAGCTTATCATCCGCATAAATGAGGAAAAGGTTGGTTCCTTGTAGTTTCAGCGAAGCTGTAGATAGTTTCCAACGGCTTAACCATTTCTTTGGAAAGTCGTAGGACAATGAAATTTCTTTCATTCTAATGAAATCTCCTTTTGCTACACGCTCGGTTGAATAGTTATAAGCATTATAAGCACGATTTAACTGACTATCTTGTGTATTCATACGCACATCGGCTATGGAAGGTATAGTGGTATACTTTTCATCGCCTGACGTCATCCAACGATTCTTAAATTCTTTCGGAGTGGCATCCAAATCGGAGTATTGATTATGAAAAGCCGGATCCAGACGAATCACATTACCGAAAGAATAGGTGATAAACAGATTCAATTTGAAACCTTTATATCCGAACACATTACCGAAACTTCCGGTGATAGTAGGGTCTGTGGAGCCTTCATATATCAAATGTGACTTATTCTTACGTTCCTGGAAGTCAATGTCACTTGTAGTCACCTTCCCCGCTTCGTTGATAAAAGTAGGTACGCCTTCTTCGTTCAATCCCTGGAAATTCATAGAGAAAAGTCCTCTAACAGGATAACCTTCCAAGGCAAAACCACTACCGGAAATCATCTCCATTACAGTAGAATTGGCTTGGAGGTCTGTGATTTCATTCTTTGCTTTGGAGAAGATAAAATCGGTATTCCATGTGAAATTCTTCGTAACAATGTTTTTAGTAGAAAGGGTAAACTCGACTCCATGCGATTTCATGCTGGCAATGTTTGCGAATTTAGAGATTTGCCCTCCTACGCCTGGAGTGTTCACAACACCTATCAAATCATAGTTGTTACGTTTGTACCAATCGAAAGCTAAATTGATGCGGTTATCCAAAAAGCCCACATCGGCGCCGATATTAAGCTCATGCTTCTTTTCATAGGTCAAATCGCTGTTTTGCAATTCTTCAATCTGTAATCCGGACTCTTGTACACCGGCACTCGGGCGCCATACATTGTAACTGTTGATAATGGCGAGAGAATTACTTACGCTGGCAGGTCCCCGGTCAGCTGTCAGCGAGTACGAAGCTTTCAAAGTCAGATTGGATAATGCAGGATTAAGGCTTTCAAACCATTCTTCTTCGTGCATATTCCACGCACCTGACACATTCCATGTAGGCAACCAACGCGCGGACCGGCTTTTGCCCAGCTTATTGGAACCTTCATAACGGATGGTTCCGTTGAGCGTATATTTACCTTTATAAGAATAGGTGGCTGTTCCAAAAAAGGCTACCTCCCGAGAACGTGTCTCTTCTACCGTGTAATATGCTGTATTCTCTTCATTGCCTTGCTTGAAGTAAAGATAATCGTAGGCTGCCAGCATTCCCATATTGTATTGCATACCTACTCCGTTAAACCAAGTCTTCTTTCGGTCGGTACTATTCAGCTCCATACCTCCAAAAACATTTAATATATGATTTTCATTGAAAACATCATTATAACTTACCGTACCACGGAAGTCCAGACTATTCATGCCATATTTGGTTTCCCGGTAGAAACCGCCCACCGGCAATACAGACTCAGGCAACGTATTTACCTTATCAGGATCGGTGTAAAGCCAAGGATTTGCTTTTTGCATTGTAGCGTCATCCATTGCCCTGAATGCCCATGCCTGATTCGAATTGTCTTTCACATAATGCTCCTGAGTAGTAGTAGAATATTTATAAGCTCCCAACGCGGAAAGCTCTACCTTATGGACAGGTTTCCATTTAAGTTCAGCCTGAAACTTCATATCGACTACATGAAGATTCATATAGTTATTATTCAACTCATTAAAGATATTAAACGGTGCATAATTGCGCACATAATATTCATTAGCATCCAACGTACGTGAAGTGTTCAGCGCAAAAGAATAAGGATTGATATCAAAATCGCGCTTCACCTCTCCGCTTACCGGATCTGATTGGGAACCCAGCGTTCCCGGCGCTTCCTGCTTACGATAAGAGGCATTTCCCAACAAGTTTAAAGAAACTTGCTTTGAAATATTATACAACGCGTTGATGTTAGCGGTATATCGGGATACTTCGCTCCTTTTGGACCATCCCGGGTCGGACATAATACTGAGTGATGTATAATAGGAAGCCTTCTCTGTTCCTGTAGACATACTGATAGCATGATTCTGTGATATACTGTTGCTAAATAATAAATCGAACCAGTCAGTATTATTGTATTCGGCTTGTTCAAGATAAGCAGCACGTGCTTCTGGAGTGTTCACCAGTCCATAAGCACCCTTAGTAGCGTCATACTGGTTGATAAGATGATACATTTTCCCATAAATACCACTCTTAGACGCACGATAGGAATCGGAGAAATTCAAATAGCCTGCTTTTTCCATATCCCTGTACACACTCATCTGTTCCTGAGAATTCATAATATTGAAGTTGTTATAGTTAGGCTTCAAACGCATCGTAAATTCCCCTGTATAACTAATCTTATTGGTTCCCGCCTTTCCTTTCTTTGTGGTAACGACAATCACACCCGCCATAGCGCGTGCTCCATAAATAGAAGTGGCGGAACCATCTTTCAAAATCTGAAAACTTTCAATATCATCTGCATTTAAACCGGCAATAGCGGAACTAATCAGGGTTTCCGCATTACCGGAGGAAAGCTCATCTGCTCCGACGTCCGCCACGTCTTCCATGATGACTCCATCCACTACCCATAGCGGTTTTGAGCTACCATAAATAGAAGTAGCGCCACGAACTCGAATCTTAGGAGCGGTACCGAAAGAGCCAGAAACATTTTGCACCGACACACCAGCTGCACGTCCTTCAAGCGCACGACTGACATCAGCCAAACCATCTATTTTAGCACTTTCTGCCGATATTTTGGTAGTTGCACCTGTAAACAATCTTTTATCCATTTTCTGCATACCGGTTACTACTACTTCTTCCAGAATTTCTGAATCAGGCTTCATCATGATCTTCATTTGTGCACCCTTAATAGCTATTTCCTGCGGCTGCATGCCTACAAATGTGACTTTCAAAGTTCTGGCAGAACTTGGTA
>JAUUNK010000325.1 GCA_030844565.1 Bacteroides ovatus | reverse complement strand
TTCTCAAAGCCAGTCTCATCATGTCTCACCACATAACGATACTTTTTTCCGGATGCATCGGACTGGTAAGGAACAAAAGAATGGAAAATGATTTCCGTCGGGTCGGACAGACCGGATAGATCGATTTCCAACAATGTCATCTGATGGGAGAAGGTAAAGGTGAGAGTGTGAGTACAGGCATCCAATATACCGCGACATACCATTAAATCGGAAGCAGTATATTTCTCATAAGTGCTTTGATCAAAAGAAACTTGCCACTCACGAATTAAGGGTCTAAAATATATTACGTCATCACTGTTAGTCGGAAGAATTTCGGGTTCTTTCGACTGATAGGGATAATAAGCGTAGTATCTACCGTTTTTCCCTTCGTACCAAAGAGAAATATCATCAGGATTTTTCCACACAAGCTTGCCATCAATATTAGTTAGTACAAAGCATAAATTTCTATAGGGAACTACATCCCTTTCCCGACTTACGTAGACTCCGATACTATCACCTTCTGTGAAGACCGTATTATACCCATTTTCTTCCGTACGGGTTAATATTCCGCTGTTTTTCGGTTCACTGGAAGTATAGCTGATGTCCGCTACTTGCACGCGTAAAGGCATAGATGTATTGACTTCCGGGGATAGAGTTTCCTCATTCTGGCATCCCCAGGCTACTGCTGTTAGCAATATACCAGACAACAGGCGAAAAATGAGGTATTGTTTTCCTTCTTTCATAATTTATTATCTTTATCCACCTGACGGCAGTTTACCATTAAAATCCAAGGACACTCCGAACTCTGCGGCTTGCATCCTTGCGCCCACGGGAAAGTTCAACTTCATCAACTCTCTCATCAAAGCCTATATACCAACTATAATACTCATCATACATAGAACTTGTCCAATAGTCATACGAACCGTAACCTGTTGCATCTGGAATTCTTCTCAACTGTATTGTAATATATTCCCTTGAATAAGGCTGCGTCTGTCCATTTCCGGCACTCCCGGGCTCAGCGCCCGCCGGTGCTTCAAATTGACACCCGAACAGGTTTTCCAAAATATCCCACCATTGCCCGATAGAAGGAAGATACCAACCGGAAGTTTTTGCCGGAGCGGCGTATTGCTTCGTATTATCAGTTTTACCATATTGGCAAGCTTGATAGAAAGCCTCATATTTAGTGCCCTTTAATGCTTCTACACTCCCCTTCCCTATATAATCTATAACTTTTCTGTTTGCTTCATAACCGTCTATATGCTCCTTACAGGCAATGAAAGTTGTAAAAACATCCGCCTTCATATCCGGTATCTCATTATTTCCCCAAAGTCCCCATCCCCAGTCAGTCCCAGTCCAGGGATTTTCAATACAAGAAGTGATGGCCATTACATAACCATGCTTCCAGCCTTGTTCTTCTTCCTTCTTACTTATTCGTTCGGGGAGAGTCTGAAAGACGATACCAATAACCTGCTTTCCTTCCTCGGGCATAATATCAAGCACAGCTTTTGTACCGTCGGCATATCTGCGATAGCCGCCGTCGCTCCAGGTACCATCGCTATAATAATAATCAAATATTTTAAGATCTCCTGCCCCAAAGCCCTCAATAGGTATCTTACCTAGCTGTTCTTCATTGCCATCACTGTTGTCCCAGGAGGTCTCACCCTGGAAATGCACTGATAACCCTTCTTTCTCTACCGTAATGTTATAAACATACTTTTTACCTGCCTGTAAACTGAGCTCGTCATTATTTTGAGGTGTATAATAAAACCAACCGTTCTGCACAGTATAAACTTTAAGGAATGGCTTTCCCCTCATAAGGAGTTGCGGTACAAGTAATGTTCGCGTTGTTTTTAAAAAACCTTTCTCCGGTTGTTCTTCAACATACGAAAACACACTATCTTTTCTTAACCCGGCAGGAAGTTGCTGCACAGTTCCGTTGATGACATCTATTTCCCCGGATGTAAAGGATTGGTTATGGAAAGATACGCGAGCATTACTAAGATATTGCTCCGTCAATCCATCACCCACTTTTAGGTTCACTACTACCTTGGCAGGAAGATGACGAAAAACGATTTTCTTATCGCCTGAAAAAGGGATCCGAGTTTGCGAAGCCAATAAGAAATCGCTTTTAGCATAATTTTCCGCCTCCCTTTGATTCTTTTGTATAACAAATGTTTGAGGCAGAGCAGAAGAATAGGGATACCATGCCGACACATTTTTCACTTCATCCGGGCTGTTCCAACGAACCTGTCCTTCCTCGGGAGCCGCTGTCAACCTCCCCTGCGCATTGACAATAAATTTGTGATACACCCCATCCAACTCCACACCCACTTCTTCACCGCCATCCCATGTGTTATCAATCGTAGCACGGCTATTGGGATAATCCGCCATTGCAGTAGTTAGTTCCACTGGCACACCTCCATCCTGCCAATCGCCCGGCAGGGTGGCATCATTACTGCATGCAGCTAATAAGCCACCCATCCACAGGTAAATTAAAGAGTTATGTATCTTACTCATTTTTTTTATTTTTCTGTTTATCTTTATTCCAAGAAAGCAGAACCCTGGGTCGGCTTACCAACAGTTTCCCAATCCTCAATACTGGATTCCACTATCAGGTCATATAAATCTACCGTAATATTATAGATATATTTCTTACCACTTTCCAGCTTCAAAGTTTCCCCGGCAGGAACTTTATAAGATAGATTAGCACCGTTCTTAAGCGTTACCCGAATAAAATTTTCACCCCCTGCTACTTCCTGCGGCACTATAATTGCTTCAGCAAATTCCTTGTTACTATCGAAATCGGTCGTTATCACCGTCGGAATGGCTATCGACTTAATATCATTGTCTGTAACAGGCATATTTATTAATGCAGCACGCTTGCCTATAGTATTCAAACTTGCATCCTTTTGGGGAGTAAATTCAACCTTTAGCCGAGTGTTTACCAGATTTACAGTAGCCCCCGTCAAGTCGGGAGCCCCATTTCCCCGTTTCAACACCACTTCCACTTTAGAGAGAAGATGGTAAAAAGTAAGGGGTACTTTATCAGCCGTAGGAGCAACATCCTTTTTAATAGCATAAAGCAAATCTGAAGCTGCATATCCGTCTTTTGCTGTTTGGTCCGCTTTCACTTCATGCAATAGCGGTGTTGCCGGGAAATCCGTACTTAGAATAGCCGCACTGGAATGGATAGCATAAATATCCACATTGTCTGCCGAAGGATAGAACATAGGAAACTCATAAAAGAAACCACCTTTGCCATCGGCAGTCAAGTGATTATTGCCATACAACTGTGCCGCATCACCATCTACCCAGACCGAAACGATTTCACCAGAGGCTATCTGTGTATCGATTCCATAGGAACGGGTCGGCAAAATAACGCCGCTACTCAAACGTATTTCTCCATTCCAATTGTCCGTTGCTTCTTCATTGCTACAAGCAGCCACTGCAAGGGCTACTGTTACCATACCCATTAAATGTCTAAATTTCATAATCCTTTTTTTAAATTTTACATTGTTATTGTTAACCCAATTAATTGTTTCTCAATCTACATTTCCGCCGAGCCGTTTTCTCCTCCCGTACCATTTCCTGAAACCCAGTCGATGACCGTAGAGCCCACATCCGTACGTATGGGACTCCGGAGATTTCCCGTCAACGTCAACGGAGAAAGCAGGTCGTCGTTAAATCCTGTAAGTTGCAGGGTAAGGTCGCTGGAAGTGGTTCGTGGCTGAGGTTCGTCGTCCTCAAAACTCAGCGTAACTACAAACTCCTGCTTTGTACCGGAAATACCGGGCAACCGGGCTTCTCCGGTAATTTTATTACCTGAGCGAGTGAGTAAGATGGCGACTGTACCTGTGGCATCTGTCAACCCACCCGCACGCAAATCTATGGTGGGGGCTATACCACTCAGCGTAGCCTCTATACCTGTGATACGGTCATATTCTCCTTCGGTTACTGTTAAATCAAAGCGTAACAACCGCACTCGCTGCCGCATAGGCAGAGTAACACGCAACGTATCGTCGACAACAATATTTACATCGGCGTTTCCTGTAAAAAGCCAACCGGGTTGTGAAGTGAATACTTCTTCTTCCGTAGCGTCTACCTTAGCAAGAGTAGCTTTTCCATCAGCTACTATAAAGCCCGGCGCAAGATTCCATGCACACAGCTTGGCGGTTCCCGGAACAAACAAACCGGGTAATGCAGCAGGGTTGGTAGTTAAGAGTGTACTCCTTCCGTTCAACTCTACGGTATATTCTGACGGGATACCTACTTCTTCACTTCGTGCCGACCAATCGGCAGAGAGAATGACCGCTCCCTTATCAGGGTGCGTCGTATTATAAATGGGATCTTTTATTTCGCAACCTGCTAAAAGCATTATTGCGCAGCCGGACAATAGCGTAATCATGGATATTGTTTTCATATTCCGTGCTTTTATTATTTCATTCTGCTACTTCCAATGGTCCATACAAGAGATATTCCAGCCTGCGTAGGTCCCCAACAATTTTTCGACTTGTCCCGTTCCCGGACGACGCGGACTCCTTCTGCCATACGGAAACTATCATAATTCGTGCGTGTATATCCCAAACCCAGATTAAAATCCAAGAAAAGGCTGCGTGAGAAGCGGAATTGATAGCCTACTGTCACTCCGGCATTCCAGAACTTACCTTGATAACCTGTATTGCCCGAAAGGATACCGCCCACCATATACTTATATATATTATATTCACCATAATTTCCCCCAACACCTAGATAAAAACGTTCAGCGCTACCCATATACCAACGCAGTTCAGGATTCAGCACCCACATCTTCTGTCCTTTACCATGTTTTCCGCCCCATCTTGCAAGGCTACCATCAAACTTAATTCCTA
>JAUUNK010000324.1 GCA_030844565.1 Bacteroides ovatus | reverse complement strand
TGCGTCATCGGTGTATACCGCCTGACCATGAAATCGAACTCTGACAATTTCCGCCAGTCCGCCATTCAAGGTATAATGAAACGTATCAAGGCGAAGGGTGCGGAAGTGATCATCTATGAACCCACGCTTGAGGACGGGACTACATTTTTCGGCAGCAGGGTTGTTAACGATCTTGCTGGATTCAAGGTGCAGAGCAAGGCTATCATAGCCAACCGTTTTGACAACAGTCTGGAAGATGTGGAAGCTAAGGTTTATACACGTGACATTTTTAGAAGGGACTGACCATGTTGTCATATAATGTAGAGCTGGACGGAAAGACTGTGCTTGTAACGGGTGCTGCCGGTTTTATTGGTAGCAACCTTGTCATGCGCCTTTTCCATGATTTCCGAAATATCAGGGTAATCGGTGTTGATTCCATCACCGATTATTACGATGTCAATATCAAGTATGAGCGTCTCAAGGAAATAGAGTTGTTAAACCGTGACTGGACTTTTGTCCATGCCTCGATTGCCGATAAGGATGCGGTAGAAAGAATTTTCTCTGAAGACAGAATTTCCGTTGTCGTAAATCTTGCGGCCCAGGCGGGCGTCCGTTACAGTATCACCAATCCTGATGCCTATGTCCAAAGTAATCTTATCGGTTTCTATAATATCCTTGAAGCCTGCCGTCATTATGAGGTGGAGCACTTGGTTTATGCTTCTTCATCATCCGTATACGGCAGTAACAAGACAGTTCCGTATTCAACTGATGACAAGGTTGACAACCCGGTCAGCCTTTATGCAGCAACAAAAAAGAGTAACGAGTTGATGGCTCACGCATACTCAAAACTCTATAATATTCCATCAACAGGCTTACGTTTCTTTACGGTTTATGGTCCTGCAGGTCGTCCGGATATGGCGTATTTTGGGTTTACCGACAAGCTTGTAAAAGGCGAAACTATCAAGATTTTCAATTATGGTAATTGTAAGCGTGATTTTACCTATGTGGATGATATTGTGGAGGGAGTAGTACGTGTTATGCAACACGCTCCAGAAAAAGATAATGGGGAAGACGGACTTCCGATTCCACCATACAAAGTATATAATATCGGTAACAGTCATCCAGAGAACCTGCTTGAATTTGTAACTATTCTTCAGGAAGAATTAGTCCGTGCCGGTGTGCTTCCGAAAGACTATGATTTTGATTCCCATAAAGAACTTGTGCCTATGCAACCGGGTGATGTGCCTGTAACTTATGCTGATACTACTTCATTGGAACAGGATTTTGCTTTTAAACCGGGTACAAGTTTGAGAGATGGTCTAAGAAACTTTGCAGAGTGGTATGTAAAGTTTTATAATACGGAGAAATAAAACAATAAAACAGTAAAACTATGAGCATTTTTGCGGGTAAAACCCTAATGATTACCGGTGGAACAGGTTCTTTCGGTAATGCAGTCTTGAATCGTTTCCTTCGTACCGATATCGGTGAAATTCGTATATTTTCACGTGACGAGAAGAAACAGGACGATATGCGCCACGAATATCAGATTAAGTATCCTGATGTGGCAAATAAAATAAAATTCTTTATCGGTGATGTACGTAACCTCCAGTCTTGTAGGAACGCTATGCCGGGAGTAGACTATATCTTCCATGCTGCTGCCTTGAAGCAGGTTCCGAGTTGCGAATTTTTCCCAATGGAAGCTGTCAAGACGAATGTAATCGGTACTGACAATGTATTGACGGCTGCTATTGAGGCGGGTGTTGGTGCCGTAATCTGCCTTTCCACGGATAAGGCTGCCTATCCAATCAATGCTATGGGTATCACCAAAGCTGTTGAGGAAAAGATAGCAGTGGCAAAAAGCCGTTATTCCGGCAAGACCAAGATTTGTTGTACACGTTATGGCAACGTGATGTGTTCCCGTGGTTCAGTCATTCCTCTCTGGATAGAGCAAATTCGCAATGGTAATCCTGTAACGTTGACCGAGCCTAAAATGACGCGCTTCATCATGTCATTGGAAGAGGCGGTGGATCTCGTATTGTTTGCTTTCGAACATGGTCAGAATGGTGACATCCTTGTTCAGAAAGCTCCGGCTTGTACCATCCGGACTCAGGCGGAAGCTGTCTGTGAGCTCTTTGGCGGCAAGAAAGAAGATATTAAGGTTATCGGCATCCGTCATGGAGAGAAAATGTATGAAACATTGCTGACCAATGAGGAATGTGCCAAAGCAGAGGATATGGGCAATTTCTATCGTGTACCGGCAGATAACCGCGGATTGAATTACGATAAATATTTCAAAGAGGGTGAGACAGAGCGTAACACGCTTACAGAGTTCAATTCAAACAATACGCGAATCCTTAACGTGGAAGAAACCAAAGCCAAGATTGCAGCTTTGGACTATATAAAGAAGGAGTTGAGTGGTGAGGGCAACTTCGTACAATAATAAAATTATGAAGATATTAGTAACCGGTGCCAAAGGTTTTGTAGGGAAGAATCTTTGTGCCCAACTTAATAACATCAAGGACGGTAAGGCTCGTTGTTATGGTGAACTGAAGATTAGTGACGTATTCGAGTACGATCTTGACTCAACTTCGGAACAACTGGATAATTGGTGCAAAGAGGCCGATTTCGTATTCAATCTTGCCGGGGTGAACCGCCCTAAAGACAATGATGAATTCATGAAAGGTAACTTCGGTTTTGCAAGTACACTACTTGACACCTTGAAGAAATATCATAACACTTGTCCCGTCATGCTTTCCTCCAGTGCGCAAGCCTCGTTGACCGGTCGTTTTGGTAACAGTGAATATGGTCGTAGCAAAAAGGCGGGTGAAGATCTTTTTCTACAATACGGCAAAGAGACAGGAGCCAAGGTTTTGGTCTATCGCTTTCCGAACCTTTACGGTAAGTGGTGCCGTCCAAACTATAACAGTGCCGTAGCCACTTTCTGCAATAATATTGCCAATGACTTGCCTATACAGGTCAACGATCCGAGTGTAGAACTTGAGCTACTTTACATTGATGATCTTGTGGACGAAATGATTCATGCCCTGAAAGGCGAGGAACATCATTGCGAGTTCGAGGGGCTTGATGTACATCCGGAGGCTGACGGCAGATATTGCTATTGCCCTGTCACCCATAAGGTGACGCTTGGTGAAATCGTTGACTTATTACATCAATTCGCGGAAATGCCTAAGACACTGATGATTCCAGAAATCCCGGCTGATTCATTTGCCAAACGTCTGTACAGTACTTTTTTGAGCTACTTACCAAAAGAAAAAGCGATCTTCGACTTGAAAATGAATGTAGATCAACGTGGCAGTTTCACAGAACTTGTACATACCTTGAATTGCGGCCAGGTAAGCATTAATATCTCCAAACCAGGTGTAACCAAGGGTGAACACTGGCACAATACCAAATGGGAACAGTTTATTGTAGTCAGTGGGCATGGTCTTATTCAACTCCGTAAGGAAGGAACAGACGAAGTGCTTAACTATGAGGTGAGCGGAGAGAAAATACAGTCTGTCATCATGCTTCCCGGTTATACTCATAACATCATCAATCTTTCTGATACGGAAGATTTGGTGACAGTGATGTACTGCAATGAGGTATTCAATCCTAATAAGCCGGATACATACTTTGATAAAGTAGAAAAATAATATGGAAAAACAACCTAAATTCGATTATTCAGATATAAAATTCAAGGATAATGGTAAATTAAAGCTGATAATCGTTGTCGGCACCCGTCCCGAGATTATCCGTTTGGCGGCTGTCATCACCAAATGTCGTCAGTATTTCGATGTGATTCTTGCTCATACCGGTCAGAATTATGATTACAACCTCAACGGTATATTCTTTAAAGATTTGAAGTTGGCAGAGCCGGAAGTATATATGGATGCCGTAGGTGATGATTTGGGAGCTACTTGTGGTAATATCATCAATTGTTCATATAAACTCTTTGCTCAGACAAAGCCGGACGGAGTTCTTGTACTTGGTGATACCAACTCATGTTTGAGTGTAATTGGTGCGAAGCGCCTGCATATTCCAATTTTCCATATGGAAGCAGGTAACCGTTGCAAAGACGAGTGCCTTCCGGAAGAGACCAACCGTCGTATTGTTGATATCATCAGTGATGTGAATATGGCATACTCGGAACATGCGCGAAGATATCTTGCCGATTGTGGTCTACCTAAGGAACGTACCTATGTCACGGGATCACCTATGGCGGAAGTACTTCACAATAACCTTGCCGAAATTGAAGCCAGCGATGTACATCGGCGTCTGGGTCTGGAGAAAGGAAAATATATTTTGCTCTCTGCTCATCGTGAGGAAAATATCGACACCGAAAAGAACTTCATGTCGCTCTTCAATGCTATCAACCGTATGGCAGAGAAGTATAACATGCCGATTCTTTATAGTTGTCATCCACGTAGTCGTAACCGTCTTGCAGAGAGTAGTTTCAAACTTGATGAACGGGTTATTCAACATGAGCCTCTTGGCTTCCATGATTACAATTGTCTTCAGATGAGTGCTTTTGCTGTTGTTAGTGATAGTGGTACATTACCTGAAGAATCAAGTTTTTTCACCAGTGTGGGACATCCCTTTCCAGCTATTTGCATTCGAACCTCTACTGAGCGTCCAGAGGCTATTGACAAGGGCGACTTTATCATTGCCGGTATTGACGAGAAATCATTACTTCAAGCCGTAGACACAGCCGTTGAACTTTGTCGTGAAGGTCAGCATGGTATTCCTGTGCCTGACTATGTAGACGAGAATGTCTCAACCAAAGTTGTGAAGATTGTGCAGAGCTATGTCGGTATCGTCGATATAATGGTGTGGAGAAAGTTCTGTAAAATATCAATGATCTGTAGTGAAATAGGCTG
>JAUUNK010000323.1 GCA_030844565.1 Bacteroides ovatus | reverse complement strand
AACTTTGATAGTCAACCTGTAGATATAGCCATCAATGTGCCCTCCCATGCCTTCGACTTTTTACAGATTCCTCAGATGGAGGCATACAAAGCAATGGAACTGTTAGGAGGTAAAGAAGAAGAAATAAGCATTCTGCCCTATCGTGCCACAGAAGTAACAGTGGAAGCATATAGCGGAAAGATATTCAAGATTCATTGGTAACGCAAGGCAAGCAGATAAATTAATTAAATCAAAAAATAAAGAGGGGCAATGACTAATATTTACTTTTGTCATTACCCCTCTTTTATAGCTCAAAGCCTCGATAGGGATTATTTCTTTCTTCTCAATACTACTGCGGAACGTGCAGGGATATAAAGTTTAAGCCATTCCTTCTTTTCCTTCTTATACAGTGGGTCCATGATAGTAAAATGAGTCACACTGTCATCAGACAGGCCGTTTCCACCATAGGCAACGTCGTCTGTATTCAAAACCACTTCATACGCACCCGGCGCTACGAGGAAACCGTAATCGGTAAAGGATTGTTTGGGGTTGAAGTTGAACACAAACACAAGATCCTTACGTTGATAAGCTAGTACCTGGTCACCATCGTTGTGCCATATTTCCTGAATAGGAGTTGCCTGGAAATTCCTTATGCTCTTCACGGTATTCAGCATGGCAGCATCAAAGTCACCAAGATAATGATAAGTCAGGTTCTTGTTATCTACCAGATTCCATTGCCGACGTGCATATTTACAAGACCAGCCGTTACCTTCGCGCGGGAAATCAATCCATTCGGGATGACCGAATTCGTTTCCCATAAAGTTCAAGTAACCACCATTGATAGTTGTCGCTGTCAACAAACGAATCATTTTATGAAGAGCAATACCACGATGAACTCTATAATTCTCGTCTCCCTTCTGCATGTGCCAGTACATATCAGCATCAATCAGACGGAAGATAATGGTTTTATCCCCCACCAATGCCTGGTCATGACTCTCTACATAAGAAATGGTCTTTTCATCAGAGCGGCGATTAGTTACTTCCCAAAACATACTGGAAGGTTTCCAGTCCTCATCTATCTTTTCCTTGATTGTTTTAATCCAATAATCGGGAATATTCATCGCCATACGGTAATCGAATCCATACCCCCCGTCAGTGATTTCAGCAGCTAATCCTGGCATACCCGAAACCTCTTCGGCAATAGTAATAGCTTTCGGGTTCAGTTCATGGATTAACTCGTTCGCCATAGTCAAATAACAGATAGCATTGTCGTCCTGATGTCCGTTGAAGTAGTCACCATAATTGCAAAATGCTTCGCCAAGGCCATGACTGTAATAAAGCATGGAAGTCACCCCGTCAAAACGGAAACCATCAAATTTATATTCTTCCATCCAGAACTTGCAGTTGGAAAGCAAAAAATGAATTACTTCGTTTTTGCCATAATCAAAGCAAAGAGAATCCCATGCCGGATGTTCGCGGCGACCCCCCGGATAGAAATATTGATTAGGATCGCCGGCAAAATTGCCTAAACCTTCCACTTCATTCTTTACTGCGTGAGAATGTACAATGTCCATGATGACTGCAATCCCCATGCTATGGGCTTCATCAATCAATGCCTTCAATTCGTCCGGAGTACCAAAACGAGAAGATGCCGCAAAGAAACTGGAAACATGATAACCAAAACTTCCATAATAAGGATGTTCCTGGATAGCCATAATCTGGATACAGTTATATCCTTCTTTCGCAATGCGTGGAAGCACCTTTTCACGGAATTCGTTATAAGTACCCACCTTTTCCTCCTGTTGTGACATACCAATATGGCATTCATAAATCAGCAAAGGGTTTGTAGAAGGCTTAAAAGCTTTCTTTTTAAATTTAAAAGGCTTTTCCGGCGCCCATACCTGAGCACTGAATATCTTGGTTTGCTCATCCTGTACCACGCGTGTGGTCCATGCTGGAATCCGCTCTCCATGCCCACCTTCCCAATAAACCACGAGTTTATAGAGGTCACCATGATGCATGGCATCTGCCGGAAGATTAATTTCCCAATTACCGTTTTTAAGCTGTCTCAACTTATAAGAAGACTTTTCTTCCCAATTATTAAAAGTCCCTACCAGGTAGATATGCGTTGCATTCGGCGCCCATTCCCGAAAAGTCCATCCTTTTTCTGTCCGGTGCAGGCCAAAATAGAGATAGCCGGAAGCGAAATCCGATAAAGTTTTTTTTCCTTTATTGGTCAGTTCGGCCACTTTGTCCAGAAAATGTTGATGGCGTCCTACTATAGCATCTTCAAATGGTTCTAGCCACGGGTCGTTTTTAATAAGCTTAAGAGTCTTTTCCATAATAAAATTGAGTTTTTATTTATGCCTTTACTTTCACAATGATTTTCTTTACCCCGTCTGGAGTAATACCGGGAGCATGTCCATCTTGCGGGAAGAAGATGGCAAACATGCCGGGCTTCACTGTCAGATAAGTATCAGCAAGACCGTCAAAGAAAGTAATATCATTTGCGGAACTATAAGGAGCATCTGCCGGTACGCAATCTTGGGCTGCGGTATATCCGATGATTTCTGTTCCCGACAAAGGAATTTGAATATCGATAAATTCATTGTGTGTCTCCAGTTTGGCTTGTTCTTTTGTTTTAGGAGCGGTTTGAGCCACATTCACTACCAGGTCTTTACCTTTTAGTTCGGTCTTACCCACCTCCATAGCCTGAAGATCATTTGATTGGAGGAACTCTACCGCCTGGGCAAATAAAGGGTTTAAAGACGCGTACTTTCCTAAGTTGTCTAGTGTATCTACTACCATAACTGTAAAAATTTAAGTTTATATTAAACAAAATACTATTCAAAATCATCTATCGTGAAATTAATAAAGTCTGCAAACCGCTTAAACTGACGGAAAACATCCTCGATGCGGTCAAGCATATCCGGAGCCAGAAAAAAGCTGTCAGGAATATAGTAAGAACATGTATATTCCTTGCATTTCAAATAATCTATATATTTGAAGTCCTTAGGAAAACCTTTCGGCGCAGTTTTGAGGAAGTCTTCCCCTACTACCGGAAAATATTTCTTAAATGCCGGGTCCTCCACAATAGATATATATTCATCTATATTATCATAGATAGATTGCCTCACTGCCTTCAATACAGGTGAAGGCAGGCACAAACTCCCTCCTGCCAGAAGACATCCTTCGGGCTGAATATGAACGTAATATCCACAATGGTCGGATTTCTTTCCTTTGGCATTGATATATCCGCCAAAATGTATTTTATAAGGAGTCTTATCCGCCGAAAAGCGGGTATCGCGATAAATGCGATAGGTGCAATCCTGAGGTTGAATACCTCTGATACTTTCGTCAAATAAAGAAATGCGGGAAATAACCGCTGCTAAAAGTTTTTCAAATTCACTACGGGCTTCTTCGTAATTATCGCGGTGTTCATTAAACCACTCCCGATTGTTGTTTTGGGAGAGGTCTTTTAAGAATTGAAAGATAACGGGTATGTTCATCTTCATTATTTTCGGTTATTATCCTGCAAACGTACAAATTTTATTTTATATATGCTACTAAATAGGTGAAAACGAAGCAAAAAAAGCACCGGTTCCTTAGAACCGATGCTTCAACACATTTATCAAAAAAACAGACTCTTCTGCTTCTGATGTACTTAACTTTCACAAGCGGGTACAATCTCCTTTAATTAATCTTATATCTAATACTATGAAAAACACAAAAATATAACATCTTTCAAAGGGATTTTGTTCAACGCAAAAACTGCATATTTGTTAAACTTTGTTATACCCACCCGTTAGCTCCTCATTTTAATCTCGGAAGCTTATTTCATTGCATCCTTAACTTGGTCGAGGATTGTTTGGATTTCTTTTCTTTCGGGAGACAAGGTCACTGCTTCTTGCAAGTATTCAGATGCTTTTTTGAAATCCGCGTCTGCTTCAGCTTTCTCTTTTGCATATTTTTCAGCATCCGACGTTGCCAATGGAGCAGCTTTCTTCAGGTTAGTAGCCCCATTATTATAATAGAGGACTCCCAATCGGTAAAGTGCATCCGTTTTCAATTTCTTATCGGAAAGCGTGATTACTTTTTCATAGCTTTCCTTAGCCTTAGTTACATTTCCGGCCTTTTGTGCTGCCGTTCCTGTTTTCAAGTAATAAAGACCATAGTTCTTTTCAAGAGTTTTGTTTCCTGGTTCTGCTTTTAATCCTTCTTCCAGGGTAGCCAGATATTCGGCATTCTTTTTTAAATCTCTCAGTGCCAATGCTTTTCGGGCATACGCATTTCCTACATTATACTTTTTCTGGATAGCTATATCAAAATAGGTAACTGCTTCGGCATATTTTTTAATTTCATCCGCAGCCATTCCGCAGTAGTAAGCCGTCACCGAATCTTGATTGTTGGTTTGTTTTAAATACTCACTGTATTTAGCATAAGCAACAGGATAATTCTTAGCATTGAAAGCTTCTCCTCCTTCTTTCTTTAAGAGAAGAGGGTCCGGCGTTTGAGCAAAAAAGTTACCTGTAGTTAGACACACAGCGCATAATAGAATAAATTTTTTCATAATTATTGTGTTTTTTAGTTGTTTTATCGCTCAAATGTAGCATGAATAGGAAGAAAACGAAAGCTCTTTTTATTTTTTTGGTATTTTTGAATTCCCTATAACGTTAGTTAGGGATTGTAAAATAGCGCGCTTCTATTTCTTCTCACTTTCCCCCGTACATTATTTATATCCGGTATTTCTTTCTGTTAGAGAGATTTATCTCTTCTCTCCCTTTAGACGTGATACCCTTTTGCAAAAAAACTAAGAAAAATGTTTTTGAGTTTACATAAAAAGTGCTACCTTTGCAGCGCAAATAAGGATGGTTCCGTAGCTCAGCTGGATAGAGCAACGCCCTTC
>JAUUNK010000322.1 GCA_030844565.1 Bacteroides ovatus | reverse complement strand
GCCTATAAAAAAAATAAAAATGAACGATAAGAAGAAACACCTAAGGCGGTGCTTCTGCATCGCTGTGCGCGAATATAAGGAATTTTACTGAAATAACAAGCGATGAACAATATTTCTTAAATGAAAAAGCCGTGGCAAAGCCCCGACTTTCTCCAGCCCGAGCTTTGTTATTATCCAAAGTTTATGTAACTTTCAGCATCAGTTTTTTCGTTATAGCAAAGTTACATTTTCATCCTTACATTCCCAACCAAACGGTTCTTTTTCCCGGGAGAATTGATGAAAACATAGCTGCAAGCGACCCGGTCGCATAGTCAATACTGTTGTTGATAATCTCAATCTTGAGAGTTTCAAGAAGTTTTATAAGGAAACGAGCCGTTGTCCTTGTCATCCTAAAATGATACTTAAGGTGATTATCTACGCCTACATGAACAATATCTATCCTTACCGTAAAATAGAGAATCTTTTTTAATAGTTCAGGATTGCCCCCTAAATAATTATGTGGAATTGATATATTCGTTGCTTTGGCTATGTGGACATTATCCTAAACAAGGTTACAAAACAAATCCGACAAACGTAATATTTTACATAGATTTTATAAGTGAATGCTTAACCCCTTAGTGGATGTATGTTGCAGTTAACTTCGGAGACATTGGGGAATCAACGCTCGTCAAGATTTTGCGGAACGTGCTTCGATGAAAAACAGGCTTCTCTGGTGTCACCGCCTGCCATTAGGACGGATTTTCGGGGTCGGGAACGTCCTCGACACGGTTGATGTCCAGAAAGTTCTGAAAACTCATGCGGTCTACAATCTGATATTCCGTCTGTTCGTCACTTATGCCGTATAAGCGCTATAGGATAAGGATCTTGAATACAAAAAACCGGGTCGAGTGGCCTGCGGTCCGCATTGCTTTTGGGCTCCATGTTGCCAAGGGCTTCCTCCAATGTGGGTTGGAAGATTTCAAAGTCTACCAGTTCGGTGAGATTCTCAAGTGAATTGCCCAACGAGGCAAGCTCTGACACTGTTGAATCCTGTTCGAATAGGCTTGCGCTACGACTGTTTTGACGGTCATATTTGTTGGTGTTTTTTACATATATAGCAATTAATTCTCAGACATACAAACGGTTAATTTATAGAACCTCCCCTAATAGCCTCCATTCACATTCTGAGGTATTGTGTCGGTATCCGGGCTTAATTGTACCTAACCGAAAAGAATATAGAGACCGAGGGTATGCCTCATACCATTTCGTACCGATAGTCGGATTCACGGAATCTACTGGCTGTTTCTGTACCAAAACAAAAGCACTTCCCAACAACAAGCTTAGCAGATAATCAATAAATATAAAATTCTGCAAACAGAATCAGAGAACAAATATATTTTGGTTTGTACTGTCTACCCCCTTCCTTTTTTGAAATGAATAAAAGCATAAATAGAAGAATCCTGTAAGGTTTCCTCCATTTATACTCTTTATAATAACTGCCGGAGGTCGCTTTTCTTGAGCGGCTTGGTCACGAAAGCAGTGCAGCCCGCCTTCATCGCCTCTTCTCTGTCGGAGTCGAAGGCATTGGCAGTGACAGCAATGATAGGAGTGGCTGTATCAAACTCTCTTATCTTCCGAGTAGCCTCAATACCACCCATCACAGGCATTTTCATATCCATCAAAATGGCGTCGTAAGAATGAGCGGAAGCTAAATCCACCGCCTCTTTCCCTGTGACCGCCCTTGTAAGTTCACAACCTCTCAGGATGGCTTTCACCAACATATAATTGCTATCAATGTCTTCCGCCACTAAGATAGATTTTTCCCGGATTTCTTTTTCTTCCGGTTCCAGCGGGGCGGTGTTTTCTCGTTCTGTCGGAAACTCCCCGCTATCTTGCCCGAGCTGTGTCGCTTCTTCATATTCTTCTATTTGAGCTTCGCAAGGAAACCAAGCCCAAAAGAGACTTCCTTTTCCTTCATCACTCTCCGCACCAATCCGACCACCTTGGGCATCCACTATCGCTTTGCAAATAGCCAACCCCAATCCCGTACCTTGAGTAAAGTCGTCGAGCTTAGCGAAGCGTTGGAACAATTTGTTTTGTTTCTCTTTCGATATACCGCAGCCGGTATCCTCTACATATATCTTTATTCCCCCCTCTATATATTCATATCCTACCAGAATATGCCCTTGTGTGGTATGCTTGATAGCATTAGTGATGAAATTAGTCCCTACCTGCACCACCCGGTTCCTGTCCAACTTCACCTTGCAACTCTTATAGGGGTTGCGTCCCAAAAATTCTACCTCGGGATTCGGGCAGCGTTGCTTTAAGGCAGTAAATATCTCCTGGAAAGCTCCGCTTAAATCGAACTCTTCGGGTTTCAGTTCCATAAGACCGGATTCTATCTTAGAAAGATCCAGAATATCACCAATCAATCTCAACAGCAATTCATTGTTATTATTGATAATGCTTATAAACTCCTTACGCAACTCCGGTTCTTCCGTAGTCTGAAGTAACTCCGAAAAGCCAACGATGGCATTCAAAGGTGTACGTATTTCATGACTCATATTTGCCAGGAACACAGATTTTAATTTATCAGCCTGCTGGGCCTCTTCCCTCTCCTGCTCCAGAACTTTCTGATATTTTATTTGGTCGGTAATATTCACACGTACTCCTAAATATTTAATCACCTTTCCCGTAGCATCCTTTTCCATCGGCACTGCACGTACGGTACAATATTGCCAGTCCAAATCATATTTGGTTTTCAACTTTACAATAAAGCTATACGACTCATCCAATCCGTTTTTCATAATATACGTCGCCCGCTTCAACTGTTCCCAGTTTGTTCCATCTTTCTGGAAAAAGCTATCATAAGTTGCCATAGAGATAGGAGCTCCATCTTTATAGTCGGCTATCGGATCGTTGTAAGATGTAAATACCAGCGTACGGCAATCATATTCCCACATCGCCATTCCCGCGGTCTGGATGGCAAAACGAAGTTTCTCCACCGTGTTGCTCAACATTTTATTGTTAAGTACCTCTTTAGTTATATCTTTTTGGGTCCCCAAGATAGACACCACTCTCCCTTCTTCCTTTCTCCCTACCATACGACTTTCATAATAGTGATAGGTTCCATCCTCGTGCATATAACGAAATATGGTATCGGCATTCTCTTTCTTTCCACAAAGGATAGCACTCAGAAGTTCTTCTTGCATGTCCCGATCGTCAGGGTGAAGTAAGTTTCTGTTTTCCTCCGTAGTAAGCCCTTCCCCCGCAATTGCATTTCCCCGCAGGGAAACAAACATCTTCTTTTCCGGCTCATAAATCCATGCAGCAACGCTCCCCGCTTCCATAGCCAAGGTGAGTTTTGCTTCCTGTTCTGCCATTTCCCGGTCGTGCTTCACTTGTGCTGTTTGGTTGATAGCCGTAATCAAGATACCCTCCAGCTCCCCTGTGGAATTTTTCATCGGCTCAACATCCATTTTCAAATAAAGAAGCCTGTCAGGAAAAACATTATGAACAAAATATCCCGGATACGTGTCCTCATACATATCACATTTCAATACTCCATGATATTCGTGGATTTGATTATTCTCATCAATAATGCCATATTTGCGCAGGATGGGATTTTGATAGATAGATATATGTTCTTCGAGCACGTCATCCCGGGCATCCATCCCGAATAGCCTAATCATTTCATCGTTTATATTCACCAATTCGCCGTGCTTATCATAGTAACTAAGTCCCACCAAAGTTGTATTAAATACGGTCAGATACCTATTGAGCCATTTTTTATTTTCGAGCAGCGAATCATTAAGTTTATCATTCTCCTTTTTGAGCAGAATTTCTCCTTTCCGGACCCTCCGCTTATAAATATTAACAAAGACCAAAAGCAGAAGAGCCGTAAGTCCTAAAGCGAACAAAAGAAAATAAATCCACGAGGGAACATCGAATATGCGTTTTTCTCCCAACCATTTTGTATGGATACGGTCATACACCCCGTTAGCCTTTAACTTGAGAATGCCAGTATTTATTTGTTCCAGCAAAAGAGGGTTGCCAACCACATAGCAATATTCCTGAAGGGGCCATCCTAAACTCACAATATTCAAATTAGTCAATCCACTTTTATAAATGATATATTGAGCCATATTATCAGGACAGATAGCTACATCTTTTTTTCCTGTAGCCAGCATCTTGAGCCCCTCTACCATGTTATCTACTACAGTGAGGTTATTATTATAGCCCATGCTTTTAAGTTGCTTGTGAGGCAGCGAATTTCTTTGAACAATTATATTCTTCTTCACCAGTTCAGTTGCATCTCGGACAGGTTCATCTTCACGGTACACTAAAATGTAATCTATATAGCTATGTGCTTTGCTTAAAGAATATCGTGATTCCTCCCCCTCAAATCTTGCCATACCGGTAATCACATCAATCTCTTTGTTATTCAATTGACTCAATACGCGAGGCCACTCCTCCAGTTGCAAGTCGTATGGCAAGTTGAGTTCTTTCATTATGGCCCGCGTCAAGTCCACATTGAATCCGTCGGGTTCACCTTTATCATTGATAAATTCATAAGGCGGAAACGAATCGTCACCACGTATGATTACCTTTTTCGGTTGGTCTGCCGCTCCTCGCACTGCACACAAAAGAATGAGGATTATAAGGATGTATTTTTTCATCTAAAGTATCGATTGACGTGTTCTTAATTTACTTCTTTCAACTATCCACAAAGGAGAAAATAGTTGATTGAATAAAGGTAAGGAAATATTTTATGTATTAGTAGGATTTTTAGTAGAATTAACGTTCCAAGACACGGCTTTTTCATTTAAGAAATATTGTTCATCGCTTGTTGTTGCAGTAAAAATCCTTATATTCGTGCGCAGCGATGCGGAAGCACCGCCTTAGGT